>JAZUSJ010000034.1:0-6343 GCA_045606685.1 Eubacteriales bacterium | reverse complement strand
ACACCATCGAGGGCGGTACGCACGAAACAGGCTTTAAATCGGGCTTGACGCGCGTTCTCAACGATTATGCGCGTAAAAACGGCATCTTAAAGGACAGCGACAAAAACCTTTCGGGTGACGACGTGCGTGAGGGACTTTGCGCCATCATTTCGGTCAAGCTGGAAAACGCGCAGTTTGAAAGCCAGACCAAGGCAAAGCTGGGCAACTCCGAGATCAGAACGCTGGTGGAAAACACCGTGGTCAACAAGCTTGGCGAATACCTGGAGGAAAATCCCTCGGTCGGTAAAATTATCATAGAAAAATCCCTTGCCGCTTCGCGCGCACGCGAGGCTGCGAGAAAGGCAAGAGAGACGGCCAGAAGAAAGGGACTTTTTGAAGGCTCCTCCCTGCCCGGAAAGCTGGCTGACTGCCAGGACAGAAACACCGAATTTACCGAGATCTACATGGTAGAGGGAGACAGTGCGGGAGGCTCTGCAAAGCAGGGACGAAACTCGCGCTTCCAGGCCATTCTTCCCCTGCGCGGTAAGGTGCTGAACGTTGAAAAGACCAGACTTGACAAGGTTTACGCCAACCCCTCGCTCGTTCCCATCATTCAGGCGCTGGGCTGCGGCATCGGTGACGAATTTGATATTACCAAGCTCAGATACGGCAAGATCATCATCATGGCCGACGCGGACGTGGACGGCTCGCATATCCGTATTCTGCTGCTGACCTTCTTCTTCCGCCACATGCCCGAGCTGATCAAGCAGGGACGCATTTATTTAGCACAGCCCCCGCTTTACAAGGTCTATAAGCGCAGCGGCGGTAAAAAAATCGGTGAAAAATACGCTTTTTCGGACGCTGAACGCGACGTTTACATTGCGGAGCTTGGCACAAATAACGTCGAAGCCGACAGATATAAAGGTCTTGGTGAGATGAATGCCGAGGAGCTTTGGGAGACCACCATGGATCCCAGCACCCGTACCATTCTGCGCGTGACCATGGAGGACGCCATGATCTGCGATCAGACCTTCTCGCTTCTGATGGGTGACAAGGTTGAGCCCAGACGAATCTTTATCGAAGAAAACGCAAAATTTGCGGTAAATCTGGATATTTGATGCAAGAGGATTTTCAAAGCATCATACAAGGAAGGCCCTCGGGGCGCGTTCTTGCGCTCTGTCTGCACCCGGCTCTGGACGTCACGGTCTATACAGAGCAGGGGCGCGAGGTTGGCAGACGCTGCAATCTTGGCGGCAAGGCGGTCAATTTTGCACGCATGCTGCACGCGCTGGGTGCGGACGTGTTGCTCATCCTGCCGGGTGACACGGCGGGACGCACCGAGGCGCTTATGACGGGCTGCGGATTTGATTACGAGATCATTCCCACCAACCTCTCCTTGCGCGAAAATTACAAGTACGTGGATGCCGACGGCAGCACGCACGAGCAAAACGGCAATGCCGGGAGCATTTTTCCACAGCATTTACAACAGCTTATCCACAGAGTTTTACACATTTGTCGTACACGACAAATTTCGCACCTTGCCCTGTGCGGAAGTTTTCCACAGGGTGTGGAAAAAGGTGTTTATAAGTACCTTACAGAGCAGGCAAATGCACTGAATATTTCGTGTGTGACAGATGCATCGGGGGAGTCACTTTTCCTTGCAGTACAAGCAAAACCGCGTCTGATCAAGCCGAATTTTGACGAATTTTGTGCCTTGTCAGCGCAAGATTTTTCCTTGTTGAAAACTCTACCGGACGTGCAAAACGCCATCGGAGAGGTATTTTCGGCAAACGACGTCCCTATCCTCTGCTCGCTTGACAAAAAGGGCGCGATTTATGCGGGACCTGAGGGTACTTATACCGTCAGCGGCAGAACGGTCGATCACGTTGCAAGCTTTGCGGGTGCGGGAGACACCATGCTTGCAAGCTTTGTGTACGCGCGAGATCTTTGTTCCTTACAAATTGAGCAAAGCCTGCGCTTTGCCTGCGCGGCAGCCACCGCAAAGGTGACTTTGCCCGCAAACTCCCTGCCATGTGCAGAACAGATCTATGCCGAATGGATACAAACCACCATCACCAAGAAAGGCGGAGCATGAAATATATCAAAAATAAAATATTCATCGTGTCGCTGACGTTGGCGCTGTCCGTGTGCATCATCTTTTCGGTCTTTTACGTCATGGGGATACAAAATCTCCCCGCATCCATGGTGCAGGCGGCCATGACACCCATTCAAGATGTATTTACACAGATCAGCCGCTCGATCGAGGGCTATTCCGTGTACTTTTCCAATATGAAGGAGCTGTACGAGGAAAACCAGGCCCTGAAGGATCGCGTGGAGCTGCTGGAAAATCAGCTGCACGAATCCGAGCTTGCCGCAGGCGAGAATGCCGCCTTGCGCGAATATCTGGGCATACGCGACAGATACGAGAGCTTTCGTGCGGTGGGTGCGCAGGTGCTTGGCAAAAGCGACGGCACCTATTTGCAGTCGATCACGCTCAATAAGGGCTCTTCCTCGGGCATCAAGGTCAATATGCCCGTGATCACGCAAAACGGCCTTGTAGGCTACGTCAGCCAGGTCAGCATCAATTCCTGCCGCGTCAATACCATCCTGCAATACGATACCGGTGTGGGCGTTTACGTGCAGCGCTCGGGCGACGTAGGACTTACAGACTGTCCGTACGCCATGGGTGAGCAAGGACTCTTACGCGTCATTTATCTGCCCGAGGACGCCACGCTTCAGATCGGTGACCGCGTCGTGACGGGTGACCTTGGGGACATTTACCCCTCGGGGCTGACTGTCGGACACGTCATTGAGATCATGCCCGACACGTACAACCGCACGCTGACCGCCACGATCAAGCCGTCCGTGGATTTTGAAGCGCTGGAGCAGGTATACGTGATCACAGGCTTTGCCGAAAAGCAGACGCAAGACAGCACCGAGGCGGTGGAGCCATGAGTAAAAGAATTTTGCTTCATTTACTCTGCGTCCTGCTTTGCATGCTGACTGCATTCCTTGCCTGTGCCGCACAGACCTCACTCCTTCCCCATTTTTTAAACGATTCTTATTTTGTAATCGATCTGCTGCTTTGCCTGACTGTTTCGCTTGGCGTGTGCGGCGGCTCTGCCTACGGTGCTTTTTTCGGCATCCTTGCAGGCATTTTGGCCGATTGCACGGGTGGATTTGGCATCAGCCTCCTCCCACTTTACTACATGCTTTGCGGATATTTTTCATCGGTTGCCGCGCAGTTGATCCCGAATAAAAAATTTTTCGTATTCCTCGCCACAGGCATGCTCTGCATCATCGGACGCGTCCTTGTTGCGCTGATATACGTCATGCTCTCTGCGGGCAGTATCCCGCTTTTGGACGTAGGCCGCTACGTCCTGCTCCCCCTCTTGCTCGGTACAACGCTCTTTTTGCCCTTTTCCTATCCCATAGGGCTGCTTTTGACGCTGCCTGTACGCAAGACAAAACACGATTCTATTGAGAAAATTTTATAAGAAGGTATAAAAAAGTGATCAGAAAAGACAAACGAGATCAGGAATACGAAAGTATACTGTTTGACCAACAAAAGATCATAGACATCGGTATGGACAAGGAGGTAAAGAAATCCTTTATCGAATACTCCATGTCGGTCATCATTTCGCGCGCCCTGCCCGACGTCAGGGACGGTCTGAAGCCCGGTCAGCGCCGCGTGCTTTACGCGATGTACGAGGATCACACCACGCACGACAGACCTACGAGAAAGTCTGCAACGACGGTTGGTAACGTGCTTGGCCGTTATCACCCACACGGTGACTCCTCGGTCTATGGCACGCTTGTGCGTATGGCACAGCCCTTCTCCTTGCGCTATCCCTTGGTAGAGGGCAGCGGTAACTTCGGTAGCGTGGACGGTGACCCCCCTGCAGCTTACCGTTACACAGAGGCACGTCTTGACAAGATCTCGGACGAAATGCTCAAGGATCTGGATAAGAACGTGGTGGAAATGGTTCCCAACTTTGATAACAGACTGCGTGAGCCCAGCGTGCTTCCCTCGCGCTTTCCCAACCTCTTGGTCAACGGCTCTGTGGGTATTGCTGTCGGTATGGCGACCAACATTCCCCCTCACAATCTTTCCGAGACCATTGATGCCACCATCCATCGCATTCACAATCCCGAATGCTCGATCGATGAGCTGATGCAGTTCATCAAGGGCCCCGACTTCCCCACCTATGGCACCATTTACGGTACCAACGGCATCAAGGAAGCATACCTGACGGGTAAGGGCAAGATCCAGGTGCGCGCAAAGGCAGAGATCGACGAGGATAACCGCCGTATCATTATCACCGAAATCCCCTACATGGTCAACAAGAGCCTGCTTTGCGAGGCGATTGCCAACCTCGTCAAGGATAAGAGAGTGGAAGGCATTACCGACATGCGCGACGAATCCGGCCGTAACGGCATGAGAATCGTCATTGAATACAAGCGCGATGCAAACGGCCAGATCATCTTAAATCAGCTCTACAAGTATTCTCAGCTGCAGGATACCTGCTCGATCAATATGCTTGCCATTGTGGGCAACGAGCCCAAAACGCTCAATCTTGCCCAGATACTGGATCACTATATCCATCATCAGGAGTCTGTTATCACCCGCCGTACCCGGCACGAGCTGGATGCCGCTTTGCGTGAGGCACACATCTACGAGGGCTACAAGCTGGCAATCGACAATCTGGATGAGGTCATCAACATCATCCGTGCCTCCGAGGATCAGCCCACGGCCAAGAAAAACCTGATGGCACGCTTTAACGGTGAGCAGACAGACGACGGCTCTGCTGCCGCGCTCAATCTTGAAGCGTTTGCCATGGCCGAGGATGCGCACCTCTCCGAGGAGCAGGCGCAGGCCATCGTTTCCATGACGCTGGGCCGTCTTTGCGGTCTGGAGCGCAAGAAGATCGAGGAAAAGCTGGCTGCGCTCAACGCTGCCATTGTGGAATACAGAGCGATTTTGGGCGATATCAACCGCATTCGCTCGATCATTTGCGACGAAATGATCGATATCAAGCGCAGATTTGGCGATGAACGCCGCACCAGAATTGAGGAATCCGAGGACGATATCGTGCTGGAGGATCTGATCGAAAAGCACGATTGCGTCATTACCCTGACGCACGGCGGCTACATCAAGCGTCAGCCTGCGTCCGAATACACCGCGCAGAACCGCGGCGGTATGGGTAAGGCTGCGCTGACCACCAAGGAAGAGGACTTTATTGAAAAGGTCGTGGTGGTACACTCGCACTCCAACCTCATGCTCTTTACCAATAAGGGACGCGTGCAAATGCTGCGTGCCTTCATGATCCCCGAGGCCTCCAGAACGGCCAAGGGTACGCACATCAACAACGTCTTAGAGCTTTCCGAGGGTGAAAAAATCACGGCTATGATCTCGATCCACGAGTTTGCCGAGGGCGAATACCTGACCATGGTGACAAAATACGGTATCATCAAGAGAACGCTGCTGACCGAATACGAATACCATCGCAAGGGCGGTAAGATCGCGCTGGCGCTCAAGGACGGCGATGAGCTTGTGTTCGTGACTCACACATACGCATACCCCACCGATCTGATGATCGCAACCAAGCACGGCAGTGCCGTTCGCTTTACCATTGACGACGAAAGCGTGCGTCCTATGGGCAGAACCGCAGCAGGCGTGCGCGGTATCAAGCTGCGCGGTGACGACTTTGTTGTGGGCGTTGCAAGTGTAGTTGAGGGCAAATCGCTGATCACCATTACCGAGAACGGTTACGGCAAGCGTACCGAATTTGACGATTTCCGTCAGATGAAGCACCGCGGCGGCCATGGCGTAACCTGTCACGCGCTCTCGGACAAGACAGGTCTTTTGTCGGGCATCAACATTGTTGACGATAACGATGACGTCATGATCATTACCGATGCAGGCACCATGATCCGTACCCGTGCTGCAGATATTCCCACCTACTCCAGAAGCGCGGGCGGCGTGCGCGTGATGCGTCTGGCCGAGGGACAGAAGATTGTCAACTTTACCAAGCTTGCAAGACAGGACGAGCTGGAGGAGGTCGTGACCGAATCTGTACCGAGTGACGCGTCCGATGAGGTCGAAAACCTTTCCGCAGAGGACGAAATTCTTGACGCAGAGGTCGTTGAAGCCGAACAGGACGAGCAGCCTGATCAAGAATAAAAATAGATAAAAAAACAAAAAAGCAGCCCCATGGGGCAGCGGAAATAGCGGAGATAAATGAAATAAGCCATCACATACGTGGTGGCTTTTTCACGTTCTGCTCTTGGTAAAAGAGCGTCCGTATGGGAACCCCTACCACCGCAACCGCGTCACTTGTTTCCCTCGTGCCTCGGTCAACTG
>JAZUSJ010000033.1:0-4512 GCA_045606685.1 Eubacteriales bacterium | reverse complement strand
GCATAATATCCACCACCGCCAGATCAAAGGACTCGCTGCGCAACTTGATCAGCCCTTCGAGTCCATCGGCAGCATGAACACAGCGGAAACCGGATTGACTCAACCCTTTGCTGATAAAATCAGCGGTTGCGCTGTCATCTTCAACGATCAATATACGCATAAAGCTCCTGAATCATTTATCTGAAAAAAATATTGCAACATCCATCGCTTATAATATAGCACGTTTGAATGTTCTTGTCAATTCCCATCCATCAATCTGCGGAAGCCATGCGGTAATGACATTATCCGCACGGTCAATATCAAGCTGCTTTTGCAGACCGACTATCTGACGCGGGCGCACGAGGCCGCTCTGCAGCTCGGCATTACAAAGCAGCAATTCATGCAATTCTTAGCGGAAAGCGAGGACGAAGAACTATGAGCCAACCGAATTTAGAATGCCAAAAGCTCTGCAAGAGCTATAAAAAGGGCGTGGTCGTGCTTGACGAGCTGGACTTTACGGTGGAGCCGGGCAGGATCGTGGGATTGCTTGGGCCCAACGGCTGCGGCAAATCCACGCTGCTCAAGCTGATCTCGGGGCTTCTGACGCCCGACAGCGGCAAAATATACGTATGCGGTCAGGAGAGAAGCGAGCAAAGCAACGCGCTGATCTCTTATCTGCCCGAGCGCCCCTATTTTTCCTCGGGCATGAAGGTCAGCGCCATGATGGATTATTTCGAGGATTTTTATGCCGATTTTGACCGCTCCTTGGCCGAGGTCATGCTGCGCGACATGGAAATTGATCACAATGCACGCATGCGCACTCTTTCCAAGGGTACCAAGGAAAAGGTGCAGCTGATCCTTGTCATGGCGCGTCGCGCAAAGCTGTATCTGCTCGACGAGCCGATCGGCGGTGTGGATCCCGCGGCACGCGATTATATTCTCAAGACCATCATCGGCAACTACAATCCCGAGGCGTCGGTCATCATCACCACGCACCTGATTGCAGACGTGGAAAGTGCTTTGGACGACTTTGCCTTTGTGGACGGCGGCAAGATCGCCATGACCGGCAATGCCGACGAGGTGCGCGAGCAACACGGGAAAACCTTAGACGAACTTTTCAGGGAGGTGTTCAGATGTTCAAGAAATGCTTAAAATACGATCTGCGCGCGTTTGGCAAAATCTGGCTGATCGCTGCCGCCGTGGTGCTGGTCGTTTCGATCCTGGGCGGCATCGGCTTTGGCAGCATGTTCACGGCATCCGCCACCATGGACGCGCTTGAGATGCAGGAGATCGAGATGTCCGATTTGGATAGCGCGCTGCTTACCGTACGCATGATGCTTGGCATAATCAGCTACATGATCCTGATCTACTCGCTGGTCATATTCACCGCAGGCACCGCGATCATGCTCTACGTGCATTACTACAGAAAATTCTTTACCGATCAAGGCTACCTGACCTTTACCCTTCCGGTCAGCCGCAGCACGCACTTCTGGTCCAAGACGGTTTCGGGACTGATCTACACGTCAGCATCGGGACTTGTCTGCGTCCTGTCCATCATCATCGTGCTGCTGTGCGTTCTGATTGCTGCCCTGACCGCTCCAGACAGCATGCAGCAAATCGATCTTTCCATCATCACGCAGTTTATGCAATCCCCGCACTTTTTCTACTTCCTTGTTGCTGCCCTTTTGGGCGTGATATTGCTCATTGCCGTGGCTTTTGCGTCGCTGGTGCTGCAATACCTGATCATCACGCTGGCGGCAACCATGTTCCGCAAGCTCAAGGTGCTCAGCGTGATCGTGGCGTACTACGTGATCAACAACATCGTTGCCATTCCGATCATTTACGCAGGTGTTATTTATGCAATCATAGCGATCGTGGCCTTGTCCTACGGTATGGCAGGACTTATGACCGTACCGTTCTTCGGCTGGCTGGGCATTTACGCGCTTTTGCTGCTTGCCATTCTTGCCGTTGTGACGGTTGGCATGATCATTGCAAACTTTACCGTACAACGCCTGGAGCGCAAGCTCAATCTTGCATAAGTAGGAGGTGCAATATGAAACACATCAAGAAAATTTCGATCCTTTTGCTCTGCCTCTTGCTTGCATTTGGCACGGTCCTGCCCGTATCCGCCTCCGATGATTATGAAGAAAAGCCCGAATGGGAAATTTCCGAGGATCTTGACACGCTGACATACGGAGATCGCGTTTACGAGCGCGCAGAGATCTCCTGGGGCATATGGCTCAGATCGGATTACTACTACCAATACAGGCAAATGCTGGAGATCGAGACCGGCACCCGCACCGAAATTCGTCACCCTATTCTGACAAATGAGCAGGGCGAGGAAGAGATCCTTTGGGACATTGTATTTTTAGATAACGAGTATAACGCCAATTATCAACCCCTTGCAGTTTACGTCAACGCAAAAAGCAAACACATCATAGACGACTTCAATGCAGGCAACTACGCGCAATACGAGCTGGGTTGGTATTCCAGAAGCGCGGTAATCGAGGAAAATGCGGCCAAGGCATGGATGAGCGCGACGCCCGATCTTTTACTCGATGCGCAGGACTTGACTGACGCCCCCTACCATTACGTGTTTGCCTATGACCAGACGCTGACGCTCTGCAAGGTGTTTGGCGTGATATTTGAGGTAAACGGCGGATACGTTTACGTTGACGGTGCGCATTGTCTGGACTTTGAAGGCTATCTGGCGCTGCGCCCGGGTGATCTGCCCGCTCTGCAATTACAGGGACAGGATGCAGCGCTTGTTGCGGATGCAACCGAGCGATTCGTGAACCACTCCTTAAAATTCAAAACCGAAGAATCCGAGCCTGTGGAGTCTTCCGTGGCCATGGCAGTCTTTCTGCTCATCGCCTCTCCCCTGCTCTTTATCCTGCCCGTGCTTCTGTTGGCGCTCGGCATTGTCATGAGATGCCTCAAAAAGATCCTCAACCGTAAACGTTGGAACATCGTCATTATCCTGTCTTCGGTTTGGCTGGGCGGCTCGTTTGTCACAAGCCTGCTTCTGCTCATCCCCACGTTCTTCTTATGATGAAAACAAAAAGCATAATCAAGGGCTACGTCAGGCCGTACGAAGTACAAAGCCGTTGGGCTTTGGCGGTGATCACGTTTGCGGGGATCGCAATAATGCTGATCTACTTGCTTTGCAAGATTCCCGACCTTGACTCCTTGATCATCGCAGCACACTTGATCCTTTTGACGTTCAGCGTCCTGTCCTTATTGGTCGTGCTGAGATACGATAAGTCCGCCGCACGATATTGCATCACAAGGGACGCGGTCTACAGCCACAATCTGTGGCGCAGGCATTGCTATCTGACGGATGATTCCGTCAAGCAGATCGAGCTTTGCATGTCGATCGGTGACGTCAACCGTTACGACCTGCATGCAAAAGCACCGCATCTGATCTGTTCGGATCGCTTTTACGCGCACGACGATCGCATTTCGCGCTCTTACCATCGCAAATCACAGGTCGTGGTGCGCATCACGCGCAAAAACTTCCCCCAAGTGCAAGACTATCTTGCGCGCATGGGGATCTCTTCGGGGGCTGTGGATTACGATATGCTGGTACAGGTGCTGGGATACGAGCATGATATTTACCGCCCAAGCAAGAACGGCTGGCAACGGCACGTTGATTGATACATCATTTAGGAGAAAAATATGAAACGTTATTGGATATTCGGCCTGATTCTGGCCATTTGTCTGGGGCTTGTTGCCTGCGGACAGATCGAGGACACAAACGGTGAGGACGACTATTCCCTTGCCACCATCACCAAAGAAGAGCTGGTCAAGGGTGCGAGCAGCAGCAGTCAGGTAGGTTTTTTGCACACGCAGGTCAACGACAAGCACACCTACAAGGTTGCGAAATTTTCGGGTGTAGAGGTGCTTGAAAGCGTTCGCGCAACCGAAAGCACCAAAAGTATCACCTTTACCGTAGAAAGCACGCGCGAAAGTGGGAACTTGTACATCTACGTACGCTGCGATCAAGAGATCGTGGGCGAATTTGCCGTTGGCAAGGGCGACTCGCTGATCCTGGAGCAGCCCGCACCGGGCAAATACGAGCTTTGTATTGCAGGTGAGAGCGCAAGCTTTGAGATGACTGCGATCATTCAAAAGGAGGCATCATGAAAAACACCAACACCTGCCCCAAATGCGGCAAGCATAACATCGTGCGCTTTGATGGCTATACCGGTGCATACGGATCCGGAAATAATATCATGACGGGTGCGACCATATTCTCGGGCGTGAACGTCAACCGCTACGTTTGCTGCGACTGCGGCTTTAGCGAGGAATGGATCGACCTGTGCGATCTGGATAAGATTGAAAAAAGTAAAAAAGCCAAGAGATAACAAAAGACACAGTCCAATGGGGCAACGGAAATAGCGGAGATAAATGAAATAAGCCATCACATACGTGGTGGCTTTTTCACGTTCTGCTCTTGGTAAAAGAGCGTCCGTATGGGAACCCCTACCACCGCAACCGCGTCACTTGTTTCCCTCGTGCCTCGGTCAACTG
>JAZUSJ010000032.1:0-11920 GCA_045606685.1 Eubacteriales bacterium | reverse complement strand
AAGCACACGCCTTACAACCACGTTTGAGACGAACACTTACAGAATTGGACAGCTTTCGTACCTACTCACACAAAAATACAGTCGTGAAAAGCCCTTCAGAAGTCGGATCGTAGCCATGTCGTTCTGTGAGCCAAGGAGTTGCTACTCCAATTTGTCTTCCTAAGACCGCTTGGCCTCCGACTTAAGCACACGCCTTACAACCACGTTTGAGACGAACACTTACAGAATTGGACAGCTTTCGTACCTACTCACACAAAAATACAGTCGTGAAAAGCCCTTCAGCTTGAAGGAAAAAGCGGTTGAAACGGTGTGGCCTTGGGATTTACAAAACACGAAAAAAGTGGTATAATATTCGGAGCAAATTCCACCGTATGGAGAAGGACATAACATGAACAACGCTGAAAAATATAACCGCATCCGCCCGCTGAGAATTTGGGAGATCCTACAGCGAGAGACCGATGGAGATCACCCCATGGGGACGGAGGAACTTCGAGCCAAGCTTGCCGAGTGTGGGATCCAGGCACACAGAACGACCATTTATGAGGATATCAAGCTCCTGAACGATTGGGGCTATGAGGTCATGGTTCACCGTGGCAGGAGCAATCAGTATTACGTAGAGGATCGGCAGTTCTCCAGTCCCGAGATTCACATTCTCATGGATGCGGTTCAGGCTGCCAGCTTCATCACCCGTAAGAAAACCGCAGAGCTTGTGGATAAGATCGCTGACCTGGCAGGTAGCCAAAAGGGTCTGGTGCTGAAGAAGAACATCGTACAGTTCAATACAACGAAAAGCACGAATGAAAGCATCTACTATTCGGTCAACGAGATCGTGACCGCCATCAACAACCGACAGAAGATCATCTTCCTGTATTTTGATTACAACGAAAAGCATGAGCGCGTGTACCGTCGCAACGGCCACCATTACGTTGTCAGCCCCGTTGCCACGGTGTTTGCAGATGGTCATTATTATCTGGTCATCTACGACAATCGCTACAACAAGATCAGTCACTACCGCATTGACCGCATGGACAAGGTGGAGATCATCGACGAGCAGGCAGATATGCCCCCGGAGGAATTGGGCTTTGATATAGCGACACATAAGAAACAGCTTTTCGGGATGTTCTCAGGTGTAGCCACCACCGTCAGTTTGGAAATGAACCGCCGCCTGATGGATGCGGTATTCGACCTGTTCGGAGAGAACACCGAGATTCTTCCCTATGGGGCAGATAAGATCCGCTTTTCGGCCGAGGTGCAGGTCAGCGACCTGTTCTTCGGATGGTGCAGCTCCTTCGGTCAAGACTTGACCATCCTCGGGCCGGAGGATATCAAAGTACAGTATACTGAGTATTTGGAGCGCATAAAGGGTCAGTATCAATAAAAAGGGGAGTCTTTGACAACTCCCCCAAATGGTATTCAGTTAGGCACATATTATCAACTTCTGGTATCAAGTCAAACAGATGTTATGTAAACCTTATCCCAATGAACTAAAACTTTATACCGTAAGTTATTGATGTTTAATGACATCTACTACTTCTCCAAACAAATGGTATTCGTCTAAAGAATCAACGGTTATTGGCGCATACTTTTTGTTTTCAGATACAAGCAAGATTCCCTTCGGAGTCTGGACGATTTTTTTGCAATAGCAATCTCCCCTATATGACACAATTCCCACATGAGCATTCCTGATTACTTCACATTGTTTAACTAAAGCGATATCGCCATCGGAATAATCAGGTTCCATACTGTCTCCCGAAATCCGAACGGCAAATGTACATTCTTGATTAGTTACTTCGATTTCATCTTCATCAGGATCGTTATCAAGATAATTGCCAAGACCAGCCGTTGCAGATAATCTATAGAATTTGATTTTTCGAGTGGGTAAACGAACAATTGTAACTGCATCGCCAGCTTGATCGTAATCAGGGTCGCATAATGCAGCTAGTGTATTATAGTGACGTTCATCATGGAATTTAATAAATTCCATGAGTTGGTTAAGTGTGTCTGGCAAAACCGTAATAGTATCAATGTCATCAGTCGAATCATGACCGGGAATAACTCGCAGGTGTGACTGAGTATTGAGGAGTCGTAAAATGGATCTTCCGGCTTTGGAATCTCTACCATTTTCCAATTCAAGAACCTTGTCCATCATGGTTTTAGTGGATGGGAGTTTGAATGTTAAAAAGCCTTCTAAAACACGACGCGCCATATTGGGATATTGTAAATACTCGGAAGGATCACTAGGAGGATTTTTAATAAACTCATAAATCTTTTTGAAAAGGAACGCGTATTCATCGTGGTATTGGCTTATGAGTTTATCAAGGTTTACAAGTTGAGGATTGTTCTGCAACCTTTGAAGGATATATTGATTTGTGTTCTCCTTGAACATCATTGAGAAATCTTTCAAAAGAGAGAACTTGTGTGTGAATATGAAAACCTGACCAACTTGCTGTACTTTTTCACGAATGTATCCAATAGCATTGTAGTAAAAATTCGTGTCAAAACTGGATATTGGATCATCCAAAACTATTATCGTATTAGCCGCATCGGATTCCACATCTAAAAGGGTGTTGAAAAAATAGATTAAAGCAATAGCATTCTCTTCGCCCTTGCTCAGATTCTTAGCTTTTTTTCCGTTGCGTTTAATCTGATAGCCCAAATCGGAATTGTAAAAAACAAGTTCAGACCGTCCCATAATAAAGGCAATATCTCTATTTATTGCATCAGCAGGAATTTGCGAATTTTTGATTTCTTGCTCTAAAACAAGAATTCTATTCTGCAAATCTTGTAAAATAATTCGTTGAGCTTCTCCTTCCCCTTTCTTTACAGTAATGCGTTGCAAAAAATCGCTGGTTTCATCATAAAAGAGTGACAATAGGTGAACTTCAATCCTTTTTTGAGCCTGTTTTTGATGTTCCTGGAACGCTGCAGTTTTCTGATTATGTTTTTCTAATAGCTCCAAAACTTTATGAAAAACAGAATAATCAAATGACAGAGGTTCAACAACTGTGGTAAATTCCACAAGAAAACTATCATTGATCATATCACTCTTTTTTCGATTCAGTATATCAATTATTGCTAGAATTGCAGTTTTATACTGTTCGCAGAGTGTTCCAATTTCAATACACAAATCAGAATATTCGCGTCGAAGTTCGGGATAAAGCAAAGCCTGATTTGGTAGTTTTTGAACAATTAGATCGAATTGCTCATACTTTACACGAAGCAATTCGATTGCTTGAGTTATCTTGTCCGACAATTCCTTATATGACTTGTTAAAATGATCTCGAAGCTCTTCTAAACGAAGATGAGAAATCTTATTTCCGCAGAAAAAGCAAGAATCGCTTGCAAGCTCATCATGTAAAGTCAAGCCCGTTTCCACCCAATTACTGACGGCAGTATTGTTTTTTAATGCTTCTATGGTGTTATTAACGGGAGTTTGAAGCAATATATCGGATAAGTATTCCTTGACTGAGGGCTGAATAAATGAGACCTCAAATAAGGGGATGCTTGGCTGCATTGGAGTAATTATTGCGGCCAATGCCTCTTGATACTCTGCTTCGGGTAAAGTTTGTTTGCATGCTAAATTATTGTGGGCGGCAAAATAAGCGTTTTTGTTATAAGCATTTGAATATCTTGCAGCATCTTTAATTTCTCGAGCTCGTGATGTTTTCAAACGTTCAAAACTTTCACAAAGAGCACCAAGATCAGCATCAATGCGTTTGATATGGGCTACCTGATCTGTAACTGCGCTACGCAAACGTTTAACTTCCTCGATCTTCTCCGCCTGCTCTTTACCTACCGAAAAAATATGCCTTACTGTATCAACCTTAATGTTTTCCGAGATATACTCTTGGTGAAAAACTTTAAACCTGTAAGGGATAGTGGCGAGTCGATCCTGATTTATTGGGTGAATGCTTGAGTTAGAGTCTTCAAATAAAAGAGAAAACGTAGCAGAAGCCTCGGATATGGTGCCTGTCTCTAAATCTCTGTAAAAATCACATAATGTTGTTTTTCCGCAACCATTCCATCCATAGATTAGATTAAATTTCTCAAAAAGTGAACAATCATTTTCATCCCATTTGAAATTTTGGAAAAAACGGTAGTTTTTTAGCTCTCTGATTTTTCGAAGTGAGTACATGGTTGACTCTCCTAAAGATAAGATTTTATTAAAATGCTAACTGAGAATAAGCAAGTAATGGACCATAGAAAAGCGGAAAACACTATACGTTACAAAAGTATTATACCACAAAAGCCATAAGATTACAATGTATTTGCTGATATTTTGTCGCCTTTGCACCTTGTTTGTTAATAATTCGATGTCAATCTGTTACTAACATAAAAAAAGGGGAGCTTGCCGCTCCCCTCAACGCAGTTAATCCGTATATTGACACATCTCATCCAGTCTCATTCTATAATCCCTTTCAGCTTCAATCCGCTCCTTGAAGTAATGCCCCCAAGCCCACGAATACGATCCGTCAGCATCCTGGGACGTGTTCCGCGCCGTGATATACATCCCATCACTTTCACGCCTGAACAGACCAACATTACGCTTTCCGAGTGAGTAAAAAGCGAGACAGACCAGCTTCATGCCACTGTTTTCAAATACAAATCCGGGCTTCATTTAACCACCTCATTTCTGTCTGGAACATATCTTCTCCCGCAAACCTCCACGGCTCGGTACGTCTTCCCATCCACGGTCACGGTAGTCCGTATAGGCTGTCCCCGCTGCGCCGATTGGATATATAGGTACTCGGGATGCTCCTTAGCCCGCTTCATGTTGCCGTCGAGGAATTTGTCCTCGTTGGAGACCTCCAAGACCTTCACGCCTTTGCCCACGAGATAGGAGCTGAACTCCCAGAGCTTTTCAAACTTGCCGTGGCAATCCACGATGAAGCAATAATCCTCCGTGGGATGGTAAGCGGTGATACGATAGTAATTAGCCATAATGTTATCCTCCTTATGCGGCAATCTGTTTCAAGGTACGGTTTGCATACGGCAACCACACCTTATTGACGTAATGCAGAACATCCTCTGCGGGCTTGGTGTTGTGGTCGGCGTAGCACTGCAATACCTTCTTCTGGGACAGCGAATATTCCACCGTGACCAACGGAGTATCCTGTGTGTCCCTGGCTCGGATGAAGAAAATGAGGGTTTCTTCGCGGATGAATTTCTGCTCGTAGCCCATCCCGCCGACACAATGATGCAGTATCTCTCCTTCGACTTTCAGATCGGCAGGGCTCCTTGCTATGATCGCCACAAACCCGCTCCGCTTATTGTGTTGCATGGGTAGATACTTTTCAGCCACCGACGCGAACTTCGCGTACAGCTCGGCCCGTTCCGCCTGATCCTTCAACGCCTTAGCGGTTTTGTACTCATCCACTCGGATATCGTGCCAACGCATGAAATCGTGGGGATAGCGGTTCTTATCCACCGACATATCCAGACCGAGAAAGTTACAAGCTTTCAGATAGTCGAGATACACTCTCGCGCTGATCTGCTGCTTGGCAACGTATTCAAAGAAGGGCTTATAATCACCGTCCAGCATCTCACGGATTGGCTTGAAATCCCGCTCACGGCAGAAGGTCTTCTTGACCTCCTCATACGCCTGCGTTTCAAGCAGAGACGTACCGCGACGGTAGGCCGAGAGGAGGGTGGATATGTAGAAGTATCTCCCTGCAAGCAGTTGACGGTTATTCCAAAGCCACTTGCGGAAGCCTTTGTCCTTTGCCGCTTTGGTTAAGATCTGCTTGCTGAACACGTACTTTTGAAGCCCCATTTTCATCAGGTACTCGGCTTGCGGGTATTTCTCATAATTGCGAAGAAACTTGATGATATCCGCTTCATCGTACAGTTCCCAAGCGGAGTATTTGTATTCCGGGAACTTCGCCAGATACTCTTTGTTCACAACGGGAGCATAGGGATCGAAGCCGGAGTCGAAGTACCAGCCCCATTCATCGTCCTCATACCATTTCTGCGTTCTGTTCAGTCCCTCGGCGTACCAGCCTACACTATAGCCGCCAATGTATGTGAAGCACATATCCTTGACGAAGCAGCGATCCGAGTGGACACCGTGAACGGCGACCTGCTTATAGTGCCAATTCTTGTATCGGTGACGGACGGCCACAGTAACCTTGACCAGTTCACCGTCATTCTTGGAGAGATAGGAATAGAACCGTGTGTTTCCATGGGGCTCGGGATAACGGATCGCATCCCGCTTGCGGATATTCTCAACGATGTATTTGGGAATAGGCTTTATTTTCTCAATCAACATGACATTTTACCTCACTTCACAATTTCAACTTTCTGGTCGAGCAACAGATATATCTTGTACATCAGCTCGGTATCGGCGTAGGGATCGGGAGCCTGTTCTGGCTCAATGATCTCGCCCGTGGTGGTGTCCACCTCAAAGCCTTCGACGGGCTGATATTTCGGCAACACCCGTTTTTCAGCCTCGTTTTCAATTATGGCAACATCGGTGAATGCCCGCAGCCTCTCGATGTACGCATCTGCTCGGTGGTACGGGAATCCAATCATGGGCACACGCTCGGGCAGACCGAAATCGCGACTCACTACGATCAGCTCCAAGGGCTTGGAAACGGTCTCGGCCGACTCTCCGAATATCTCGTAAAAGTCCCCGACGCGCATGACGATAACCGTGTCCGGATACTCGTCCCGATATCCCTGATAGCGAGTCCACAGAGGCGAGATTACGGGCTTTTCAGGCTCTTTTACCTCCACGGCAGGACTTTGCTCCACCTCGGTTTCCACGTCCTCTGCGGGGCTTTCAGGAGCCTCCTCGTAGGTGTCTGATGCCACCTCGTCCTCGTCGCATTTATCCGTCTCGGTGGCTTCTTCTGCCACCACCTCCGGCTCGTCGAACAGGTCGAACATGGACATTTGCCCCGCCTTGGGTTTCAGCTTGGGAGCAGGAGCAGTAGACGTATCAACAGCTGTTGTTGACGATTTTTGAACGGCTTTCGGTGTCGGCTTGGGAGCCTTGTACTCCGTTCCATCCTCGTTGTAGAGCGTACCGAGGATGCTGTCTTCCTCGAAATAGTGGATAGCCCAGCCGAACACAATATCGCTGTGCAGACAGGCACTTGTCGCGCCTTTAGCTGCCTGTTTTCGTGCCTCTTCGGTGGCATACTTCATAAAGCCTGCCAGCGTCTTTCGGCTCACGAGGTTCTTGCCGTCTTTTTCTACGGGTACGCCGTTGTTGATTTTATTAGCCAGTACCTCTCTGGCGTTCTGTTCAAGGTATTCCTTCAATACCTTTTCTTCGGTTGTCGTTGCGGTGAGATTCAACGTCATATTTCATTCCTCCTTTATCATGTTTTTTTGACCTATGAATAGAAAAAGGACCCCTTATCAAAAGGGATCCTCATGCCAGATACCGTCCCGCACCTCGGAATGCTTGATGGGGATGATTACCCACTTGGGGTTCTTCAAGATATGTCCATCCTCCCGAGCGCGGGGAGGGAATCGGATATAACCGGCCTTCGCCTTGACGGCTTGGCGGTAAGTGTAGGTTTTGAAGTGACTTGTGTAATCCTTTGCGCCATCCTCCTTGTAGCAGACCTTATAACCGTAGGGATTGTTCGTTTCAGCCTTCATGTCACACCCCATATAACCGACTTGCCAACCGAGGCAAAGCCGAGTAAAAGTTATTTTGCATGATGGTCGTGTGGAGCTGACGGTCATGGGCAAAGTAATTACGGTCGGCAAATTCATAGCCCTTCTTGGTCAGCCGCTTTAGCTCGTAATGATCCGAGCCGTCGTGGTGGTAGCCGTCGATGTAGAAGTGACCGTCTTCCTCGTAGAGCTTCACTTTGTCGAGGTGGCGGATACAGGTCAGCAGATCGTCGGTGCTGTTGATAAACTTGCCGCCCTGCGCGGGACCGTACCATCTGCCGCACGTTCCTGTCAAGAGGTAGCAATTCTCCTTGAACACACGCCCGAGGTCGTGAAGCAGCTCCCGCCACTCAGCGTTGTTCTGCTCGCTGATCTCATCGTAAACCCAATGATCCGGCACGTCATCGGCGGTTTCCCAGCCGTTATCCTCACCGTACATATCGAACAGGTAAGCCCGCACATCATCGTATGCCTCATAATCGGCTGTATCGTCGTAGAAAACGTAGGATTTCATGTCGCACCTCCTTAGTCCTCAAATTCTTCCTGCAAGGCGCCCAGCACCTCGCCCTCAATGTCGATATCGTCCAACTGCTCGTCGATCAGGTCAGCGACAAGACTCGTCACCAGCGGCTCAATGTCCACGTCACGGATGCGCTGGGTAATCTTTTGGGTGATCAGCTCTTCCAGGTCGATTTCGTCCATCGCCTCGCTGATGGCTTCTTCAAAATCGTAATGACGGATAGCACTTTTGATCTGATCGCGGATATCGTTCTTAATACTCATGGTTAATCCTCCTTAATGATGCCGTACTTATCGTCGGCGTAATATGCGTTTGAAAACCAGTTGAAAATGGCGGTGCATTTTACGCCCTTGTAGTCCACGATGTAGACCACGTGGTCAGATTCCTGGCGGCTGTCCAGAACGGTGATCTCATCCATAGCCCCGCCAAGGGAATGGATATGGGCTTGAGTCTTAAAGCTCGTCATACTTGGTGTCCTCCTTGTCGTCGCAATAATCAACCAAATCAAAGGTCAGGGTCAAGGCCGTAGGCGTTTCCAACGTGCCCATGCTGTAGTCGTAATCGTAGTAGTCTGCCGGGGAGCTGTGAATCGCCTCCAAGATGTGCAGGGCGAGATACAGATGATCTTCCTGAATCATGTGAATAGCAAAATCCTTCAGACTCTCGTAGGTGGTGATGAGATCGGTCTGCTCGGACAGCTTTTCGCAAGCATCATTGAACGTCATGGCGTAGAGTTCTTGAACCTTCATTTCGTGTATTCCTCCAAGTATTTTTTGTACTGTGTGTCCTGTTCCAAGATCTGCATGATCTCGGGCATCATTTCTTCTTTCGACCTGCCCACGCAGCAAAGCATGAGCAGATTGGTGTTGGAGCCAAAGAACCGATGGAAGGCATAGTCACAAATCTTGGCAATGTCGTCGTCGCGGTGCTTACTGGTCTGATTGATGCACAGAATAGCGGTTAAGATGGCCTGTACTTCTTTCGTGTTTTTCATGTTCTCACCTCCGGATCTCGATCAAGCCCTCGGAGTATTCCTCAATACCGTCGTACTTGAAAGACTCGCCGTAGGCCTCAAAGTCGAAATAATCCAGTAGCTCGTCCGGGATTTGATAGCCACAGTTGTTGAACATCTCACGACCGTAATCGTCCCAATCGTAATTCTTATAGATATAAATATCGTCGTCCCAGTTCGCGCCGTATTTCTCAACAAGCTCTTCAAACTCACGGAAACCGCGCACTTCCAGGAACGCCATGAGGGTGTCGTATTTGCCGGAATCGTCCAGTACCTCGGCTTCGTGCAGGATTTCAAAGAGCCGCTGGGGATGCATATAGTCCCAGTTGGCCGCGTCGGACGGGAAGTTATCAATGTCCTGAATAAACAACTCCTCGTCGATACCGTCAAGCTCAAAGCCCTGCTCGGTAAGCGCCTCTTCAATTTCTTCCCAATCACCGTAATCGGCCAAGTCAAGCCAACGGGATCCCAAAGCGCGCTCGTTGCACTCGTTGTACGAACCCCACGAACCGATGACGATTCTGATTTCATTGCTGTATGTATTAGTCATGGTTATTACCTCCTTCGATGGCGCGTTTTTCGCTGATCATATCTTCGACCTCTTCCCAAAGAGCCAAAAGGTCAATGATGGGTTTAGTATCGGTTTCTTGACGGATATTCTTGTTATCGTTATTCATTCCGACACCTCCTTAAAGTCATCCACGGCCAGCTTGGTGTACTCACAGCCGTACTCGAAATAGTAGCCGTTCTCATCGGAAAGGAGTGGGTATGTTACAACGCTGATCTTGCCCTCTCGGGTGATCGCCACGCTGATCTCGTTCTTCAGTTCATTCAGGTCGACGATGTTGAAGGTGACGTAGCATTCACCGTCGTGATATTGGAATTCCTTCATGTAGAAACGATTTTTCATGTTCTTAACCTCCATTTCAATCTACAAATTTGTACCAGATGTTGTAATTAAGCTCGATCTCACGGGTTTCGTAGTTATCCTTACCGGTATCAAGCTGAACCTCGCGGATTTCGTAGTGCGCACCCTTGTATTCGCCCTGCTTATCGGGGATGGGATGGCAATTTTTGACGCAATCCTCGAACACGCGGATGTACGGCTTGCCTGCTTTGCTCATGCAAGCGATGACGAGATCGGTATCTGTGATATAGCCAAGACCTGAGATCTTGTCGATATCATCTCTTCGATACCGGGTAACACTGTAGACTACTTTTTTCATTTTGGATTACCTCCTGATTTTTTATTTTGCCTTTCGGCAGGGTCAGGGGAGCATAGGTCGGGAGCTGATCGCGTTCATTCCGAGTGAGGTGTGCAGATGTCAACGAGAGGTCGTGACTGCTTTCAGTACACAAAAAAATATTGCTTTTGGATATAGAAAAAACCAGGTATCGCTACCTGGCTTTCGAACTATTCATTTCATTTTTCGGTGATATTTTTTCACGTTTACATCTGCGAGACCTATGCTACACTCGACACAACGAAAGGCTAAAAAATCGGGATTGATTTCATTAAAAACATTTACTTTAGTCTGAATTTATGATATAATTTATTTGAGATTTAGTTCGACAAAGCTTTGTGTGGGCAGTCAACTAAAGCTCATAACTTCCGCCACTAAACTACGCAACAATAATTTTGTGGAATTGTATTGTATAGAAAAACATTATGCCAATTAGACATAGCCACAAAGCAGCACATTATAAGTTTTAACCTAGTCATCCAAACCATATTTCTATAATTAAGAATGATTTTTACATATATAAGGGGAAGAAACTATGTTGAACATCGACGAAAAGCAGTTAAAATTACTATTAGAAAGAAAGAAGAAATTTATTGAACGTCCAAAACTTTCTGGATTGGGCGAAATAATTTCTGGTATATCTTTAATCATTACATTGTTGCTTTCAGATTATAGTCAATTAAAAATTGTTGATCCTCTTTATTTTGAAATTTTTTCATGGCTTATATCGATTAGCATATTGCTTTATGGTATTATTGAGCTTATTAAAAGCGTAACAAATATTTATTCTATACAGCAATTGTACAATGATATTGGAGAATGTACCGAACCTAGAAAGGAGCATCATTTTAGTATTGTAGTAATTAGAAATAGTGAAACTGGAAAATATTTAGTGGTAAAAAACAAACGCTGGAGATGTTGGCTTTTTCCAAACTATCGACACAATGAAGATAACTTTAATGAAAATTCGGAAACTGCAAATGTCAAAAACAACATAAAAAGGGATCTAGATATTTTAGGAAAATTCACTTGTAAATATAATGGCAATGAAATAAGTGAGAAATTTTCAGTTGGCGATAAGGTTAATAAAAAATATAGATTTTACTATTTTGAGATAAAAAGCACTTCGTTTAATAATATAAAAAAGCGTGTGTTTTATTACAAAGGAAAAAGATATTGTTGGAAAACATTGGATCAGCTGTATTCCAATAAAAATATTGTAAAAAAGAACGGTGATGTTCTAGATTATATTCGCAACCATTTCGACGTTAGTTAATGACTTCTAATCAACAAAATAGTTTATTTTAACTTTACAAGCAAATAGTTGCGTACATGAACCAATTAACGCTGCCCCTTCAAAATAAATATCCCCCCGTAAAACGGGGGGTATTTCAGTTTCGGGCATAGCCCTAATAATACTGGCTGCGCACAAGTGCGCCTTCAATTGGCCTGCCAGCCATGCAACTGTTACTTACTACCCATAAATGGGTCCCGTGGGTCGAACATCGCTAACTG
>JAZUSJ010000031.1:0-19793 GCA_045606685.1 Eubacteriales bacterium | reverse complement strand
AAAACGGGGGGTATTTCAGTTTCGGGCATAGCCCTAATAATACTGGCTGCGCACAAGTGCGCCTTCAATTGGCCTGCCAGCCATGCAACTGTTACTTACTACCCATAAATGGGTCCCGTGGGTCGAACATCGCTAACTGATCACTTTCTTGATCCCTCTTCAGTTGATCCGCGATGTACTCTTTTATTGCCTTAGTGTTCTTCCCCACGGTATCAACGTAATATCACTTACACCAAAATTCGCGGTTTCGGTAGGCAAACTTCATGTTTCCAAACTTTTGGAATATTAAAAGTGAACTTTTCCCTTTTAAGTATCCCATAAATCCCGAAACGCTCATTTTGGGCGGGATGCTAACCAAAAGGTGTATGTGGTCTATACATACTTCTCCTTCGATTATCTCTACGCCTTTCCATTGGCATAATTGTCGCAATATCTCCCGTATCTCCAGGCGTTTTTCTTCAAAAAATACCTTCCGACGATATTTCGGTGCAAATACAATATGATACTTGCAATTCCACTTGGTATGTGCTAAACTATTATTGTCTATGTTTGTGTTACTCATAGATAAATCCTCCAAATATGTTTTTTTAGTTTTGACTGGCAGGTCATACTAATTATATCATATTTGGAGGATTTCCTCTCATCGGCAGAGCCTCTATTGAACCCCGCCACTATGGCGGGGTTTTCGTCTTACAAAAACACAGGGACTGCGAAAATGCAGTCCCTGTTTTATTCTCTCATACAAAAGGTGCTTTGTCCGGTGGATACGTGATCCGAATGTTCGCCGCTTACATTTTTCGTATGCTTATATTCGATTTTCGGGCAAATACCGCGCGTTCATCTTACCAAGCTGTCGCTTGATCCTTGAAAATTGCCACCTTTCCACAAATGAAATTCTGAAAAACCGATGCTCAAAATGCTCGGTACGGTGATTCGTATACCGGATCACAAAGGTCATGCCGAGATTTCCGTTAAGTGCCACGTCAACGGACTCAAGAGCGTCAAGGGCGATCTCTTTTCTTTCATCGTGCAAAATGCCCATCACGATCCTGAGTTTATTGTGTTTACGATCCGGAAATATACCCATGGAGTACATTAAGAACATTACACAGACAGCCGTGACGGCACCCAGGATCAACAGCGCAAGATTTGCAAGGCTATACCCGCTTTGGATATATATGTCCGTAAATGCCCAAAGCAAAAATCCGAACGAGAGCAGCATGATGATTCGCACGCTTCTTCCGTACAGGTAAATTCGTTTCATATCAACACCCCATTACTCCTTTTCAGACAACACCCGAAGTGCATCCGAAAGTGCAAGATAGACCTGCTCCCTGCTCTGCAAAGGGTACAGCACGTCCTCATCCGCCTCGTCCAAGTCAAAAGCCAGTCCGAATTGTTCCGGATAGATCTGCACATCTGTAAAATACGCACCGTACCTGCCCTGTATGCCAATGCATTTGAACTGCTTGTGAAAGTCCACGAAAATATCAATTCTTGTCATGCCCAGCGATTTGAGCTTTTGCAGCATACTGCCGTCCAGATAGTCTGCAAGGAGAAGGTCAAATGCGCCCATGTCCTGCGCTCTTTGCTCCAGATATTTCCGAATTTTTGCCTTTTTACTCAAACACATACGCCGCTCCTCTCTGATTCTTTTGCAAAGCTATTATATCATACTGTCCCAAGGCTTGTCAAGATTTGCCGCTCGGACGCACAAAAACACGCGCAAAAAAGCAATGTCATTAAGTTAAGGAATTGGCCCCCCGCCCCCGTCATCCTCGAGCAAGCCCCTGCCAAGATTCTTCGCTGCGCTCGAGAATGACAGGCAGGGGCGCCGCGAAGGATCTTGGGGCGGGGGCACATCGTATTTTCTTAACTTAATGACATTGCGCAAAAAAGGACTCCCTTTTGCATCGGGAGTCCTTTGCGTTTTCAATTATCTTCTGGTGCCTCTCTTGAACATGGACAGCATGTCGTCCAGATCATCGTCAGCAGAGGACGCCTTGGGTTCTCTGACTTCCTTCACTTCCTTATATTCCTTGACTTCCTTTACGGGAATAGCCTTGGCAGGCTCAGTCTTGGGCTGCAGGGAGATCTTGCCGGGATTCTGGTTGTCGTCCTTCTTATCAAAGCCGGTTGCGATGATGGTGATCTTCATCTCGTCTTCCAGCTCAGGATCGAAGCCTACGCCCCAAATAACGCTCGCATCGGGATGTGCCTCGTTGGCGATCATGGTGGATGCCAGATCCACGTCCTCCAAACCTACGTCGGGAGATACCATAATGCTGATCAGAACGCCGCGTGCGCCCTTGATGGAGGACTCGAGCAGCGGGCTGGAGATTGCAGCGCGAGCAGCCTGCTCTGCCTTATCCTTACCGGTTGCAGAGCCGATACCCATGTGTGCATATCCTGCGCCCTTCATGATGGAGGTCACGTCAGCAAAGTCGAGGTTGATGAACAGAGATTCGTTTACCAGGTCGGAAACGCTCTTGACGCCGCGATGCAGCACGTTGTCTGCAATCTCGAATGCGTTGGCAAGCGTGATTCTGGTATCGGTCACCTGCTTGAGCTTTTCGTTGGGGATGACGATCAGAGAGTCTACGTACTGGCTCAGCTCAGCAATGCCTGCCTCTGCCTGTGCAGCTCTGCGAGAGCCTTCAAATGCAAAGGGCTTGGTTACAATGCCGATGGTCAGAATATCCATCTCGTGTGCAACGCGTGCCACAACGGGAGCCGCACCCGTACCGGTACCGCCGCCCATACCTGCGGTTACGAACACCATATCGGTGCCCTGCAGGAACTTCTTGATATCGTCCAAGGACTCCTCCGCTGCGCGTGCGCCGATCTGAGGGTTGGAGCCTGCGCCAAATCCCTTGGTCAGCTTTTCACCGATCACCAGCTGCGTTGCAGCCTCGGATCTGCGAAGTGCCTGTCTGTCAGTGTTAATGGACACGAATTCTACACCGCGGATGTGGCTGCTGATCATTCTGTTCACAGCGTTGTTTCCGCCGCCGCCGACACCGATCACCTTAATATTCACACCACAATCATAGGTATCATCATGTTCAAAAGTCATTTTTGCTATCCTCCCGAATATTTATATCTGATTTTTTATTTCCGAACCGTAAAGCACAAGACCTTGTGGCCGATGGGCAAAGTTATCCCAACATATGCTTTATTATATAATATAACAAAGTTGAAAATAATTCAAGAGGTTTCGCAAAAATAATTGCAATAATTTATGAAAAATTCACATTTTCGCGCGACAATGCAGCAGAATACGGCCTTTTGGCACTTCAGTCTGCCACATCCGCGTCCCCGTCATAGAGAGGATACATGGAAATTTGGTCGGATCCCACCAAAATGGCGTATTTCTGATCCGCATCGATCGCAGATTCCGCAAGGATCTGCTCAGCCAAGGCAAGCTTTTGCGCAAAATCCTGCCCGTCTCTGACGCGTCCGAGCTCGATGCGGTATTTACTGTCCAGCGTGATCTTGACGTCGAATTTCTCAGCAAGATCCACACTCGTCAGCCGATCTGCCACATCCGATGCCTCCAGCCAAGTCAAAAACTCTGCAATATAAGCAAAGTCCTGCTCCGTCTTAGCACCCTCCCCCGTTTCCTCCTCGCGGGTAAAGCGCAGCTTGCTGGCTCTGCCCGGCTCGGTTTCGTCCAGCACGGGTGCGGGCAATGCAAGTCTTGTCAGTCCCAGAGCGGCAAAGGTTTCCTTATCTCTTGCAGCGTCCACCACGCGCAGATCGGGGCCGACCGCCAGCCAGCCTGTATGATCCTTACCGCCGATCTGTGTTTCATAGTAAAAATAGTAAAGCGGCTGCTGCTCGGTCACGCTGATGCGCAAAGTACCGGGAAAGCTGTATTTCACCTCGGCACTCTCCAAGTACAAAAGGTTGTCCAGAAGGCGCTGCTGTGCGCGGCGAGGCGTCAGGTTGAGCAAAGGTGTCCAGGCGGACTTGTCCAGCGCTTCCACGATCTGCTGCTCGGAATAATGCGACTGATTGGATACGATCTCCACGCCCATCACGGGAAACAGCGCCACGGCCAGCAGCACAAGGATCAAAGCCCCCACAGCACCGCTTATCAGCGCCGTTTTTTTGGTTTTGGCCGCCTTTTGCTCGGGCGTATAGTTCTTTTGCGGCACGCGCTCAAGCAGCGCGTCGCGCAGTTTTTGCAAGCGCTCCTTCATGCCTCCGTCTCCTTCCCTGCAAGCAGCTGCTCGATCTCTGCCAAGATCTGCCCGTTTGCGTCGGGGGAGGCGAATTTTCCGATGTTGACGCGCAGGCTGATCAAAGCCTTTTCATCACGCAGCAAGGACTCCACGCGGCTTTGCAGTCCGCCGTCTGCAAACTCACTCTCGCGTGCGTACACGGCTGCTCCCGCGTCCCCAAGTGCTTTTGCGTTCTTGTACTGGTGATCGTTTGCCACGTTGGGCGACGGGATCAGAACGGCCGCCTTGTGCATCAGCGCAAGCTCGGACACGGTCATCGCACCTGCGCGGGAAATGACGATATCCGCTGCGGCCATCTGCACAGGCATATCGTAAATGTATTCCGAAACGCGCACGTTCGGCAGCGTATCCAGCCCGGCCTTTGCGTACTTTTCCTTGTATTCCGCGTAATAATCCTTGCCCGTAGCCGTCACGAACAGCACATCGGGATTCTCCTTGGCCATGCTCCCGATCATTTCGAACACGTAGCGGTTGACCATCATGGCCCCTCTGCTACCGCCCACGGCCAAAACCATATGGCGGTAGTTACCCTCCACACCGATCGCGCGTCTTGCCTGCTTGGCATCGCACGCCGTAAATCCGCCCAGCAGCGGATTGCCCACCACGCGTGTTTTCTCGGGCAGACCGAAGCGCTCGGCCGCCTCGGGGAAATTGACAAGGATGCGATCCACCTTACCGCGCACCTGCATCAAAGCCTTACCCGGCAGCGCGTTGGATTCATGCACCAGTGTGGGGATACCCATGCGCGAGCCTGCCGCCAGCAGAGGCCAGCTTGCATATCCCCCCGTACCGATGATGATATCGGGCTTGAATTGCTTGATCAGCTGCTTGGCCTGCCCTTGGGATTTGAACATCAGGTAAGCCGTGCGGACGTTACCCGGATGGAAGACGGGCGAGCGCATGCCGCAGATATCGATGCTGTAAAACTCACCGTACTGCGTGCGCGACAAAAGCTCCTTTGCCTTATCCGATGGCTCGGTGGATGCGGCAAAGGCAACGTGTGCCTCGGGATATTTCTTTTTGATCGTGTCAGCGATGGCAATGGCAGGGTTTACATGCCCTGCCGTACCGCCACCGGTCATAAGTACGTTCATACGAGTCTCCCAATTACTTTTTTTGATAGGAGTAGCGCGATATCGAAAGGATAATGCCCATCTCAAAGATCTGCAGGGCAAGCGCCGTGCCGCCCGATGAGAAGAAGGGCAGCGAAATGCCCGTGTTGGGCATGGAATTGGTCACCACCGCGATATTGAGCATGGTCTGCAGCGCGACCTTGGTGGTCAGACCGTACACGGTCAGCGCGCAGAATCTGTCGGGTGCGTTGGCTGCGATCTTGTAGCCGCGCCATACAAGCAAAATGACAAGGCCGATCAAGATCAGCGCACCGAGCATGCCCAGCTCCTCGCAGATGATGGTAAAGATAAAGTCGTTCTGCGGCTGCGAAACGTAGCCGTATTTCTGCTGGCTGTTGCCAAGGCCTCGGCCGAAAAATCCGCCCGAGCCGATGGCATAAAGGCCTTGCAGCGTCTGCCAGGCCTCGCCCAGCGGGTCCACCTTGTCGATGTTGATCCAGGTATCGATTCTCTGTCTTGCATAATCCGAGAACAAAAGCACGCCGCCGACAATGCCGACGCCCGCCACACCGATCGCGGCAAACCATTTGAGCTTGGTGCCGCCCAGATACATGACCACAATGCCCAGCACGCCCAGAATGATCAAGCCCGACAAATGCTTTTCCAGCATGACAAGGCCGCAGATGATACCGATGATCACGGCAGGACCGATCACACCGTAGGAAAAATGTCCGCCGAACTTTTGCACCGTGCCTATCTGCTTCTGATACTTCGACATATACAGGGCAAGGAACATGATCAACGCCATTTTCGCAATCTCGGAGGGCTGGATGGTAATGCTGCCGATGGCGATCCAGCGGTTTGCACCGCCAAACACCGTGCCGTTGATCAGCACCGCAACAAGCAGCAAAACAGAACCGCCGTACGCACAGATGGCAAAGAATTTCCAGAACCAGGGACGCGCCATCAGCACAAAGGGCGTGGTTGCCGCCACGGCCAAGGCCAGGTACATCAGGTGTCTTTTGATAAAGTAGGTAGAATCGTCATGATATTGCGCCGCATAGATCGAGCTTGCGCTGTAGGCCATGATCACACCGTACAGGATCAGCCCCAGCACGATCAGCAAAAACCACACGTCAATGCCGCCGCGCGTCAGCACGCCCGGCTCGGGCAGAGGCTCACCGTGAATCTTTTTTTGATAGATGGGATCCTCAGGCTCCAGAAGCGCATCCTGCTTCTGGTTAAAGCGGTCGGTCAGTTCCCCGCCCTTGACGCGCAGAGCGCGCTTGAAGCGCTCCCAGTATACACGATGCTTTTTCACGGTCTCACCTCCTTTAAAAATTACGGAAAATCAGAAATTATACAACGGTAAAATATGCGATCACGCACAAAAGCGCGGTCACGATGCTGAACACCAGCACGATCTTTTTCTCGCTCCAGCCGCACTTTTCAAAGTGATGGTGCAAGGGCGCCATTTTGAAAAGTCTTTTGCCGTGCGTCAGCTTGAAATACAGGATCTGGAACAGGCTGGACAGCATTTCCACGATATACACAAAGCCTGCCACGATGACCGCGACCTCCATGTGCGCCATGAACGCGCAGCCCATCAGCACACCGCCAATGAACAGCGAGCCCGTGTCACCCATAAACACGCGTGCGGGGTGATGGTTATAGATCAGGAACGCGCACACAGCACCAAGCAGCGCAGCAGAAACCACGCCCAGCATGCCGTCACCGCCTATGATCGCCATGATGGCCAAGAACAGCGAAACCACAGCCGTGATGCTGCCTGCAAGGCCGTCGATGCCGTCGGTCAGGTTGGTAGCGTTGACAAAGCCTGCGATCACGATGATATAGAGGGGATATGCAAGCCAGCCCAGGGGGATGGCGATATCAAAAAGATCGGAAAACGGAAGCACGATCTCGGTGGAGAGATTGCCCGTGATGGCCATCATAGCCACGTATGCAGCCGCAAACACCAGCTGCAAAAGCAGCTTTTGCCATGCGGTCAAGCCTTGATTCTGCTTTTTGAGCAGCTTGCAATAATCATCTACAAAGCCGATGGCGGCATTGGCCACGCCCAAAAGCAGCGTCAGTGCCAAGGGAATGAGCGATGCGGAGGCCGCCGTGCCCGCCTTGATCAGATAGATCACGGCAAAAACAGCCAGCACAAGCAAGAACACCGGGATAAAGCCGATGCCGCCCATGGTGGGCGTGCCTTGCTTGTTTCCGTGCCAGGAAGGCCCAAGCTCATATATGGTCTGTCCAACCTTTTTGGCACGCAGCACAGGGATCAGAAAATACAGCACGACAGCGCTGATTGCAAACACGGCCACAGCCACGATCAAAGCCTCGATCGCGATACAAGCCTGCATATTCATAGGTACGCCAAACAATCTCAAAAGCATTTCTCTCTCCCTCGTTTTATCCGTTCAAATAATTCTTGACAATTTCATAAACCTGTTCCAGCTTGACGCCCCTGCTTGCCTTGAGCAGCAGCGCGTCTCCCTTTGCAAGCAGCGCGCAAAGCTGTGCCGCAGCCTGCTCCTTGGCCTGCTCACCCGTAAAAGAGAGCACCTCGCAGCCGCCCGCTTCCATAGCCCCCTTGGCAATGTGCGCGCCAAGCTCGCCTACCGTGATCAGCACGTCCAACGCCTCTGCCGCCCGCGCACCGACCTTTTCATGCAAGCAAGCGGTATTCTCTCCAAGCTCCAGCATATCTCCCAGCACAGCCACGCGTCGGCCGTCCGCGCGCAAGGCGCACAGTGCGTCCATCGCAGCGCGCATGGATTCGGGGCTTGCGTTGTAGCAATCGCAAAGCAGCGTCACACCGCCCACACGTTCGATCTGCTGGCGCATGGGCATACCCGTATAATCCAGAATGCCCGCTCTGATCTGCGCGTCCGAAAGATGAAAGATCTTGCCCGTCACAGCCGCAAACATGGCAGCCATGACCATATGGCGTCCCAGCGCAGGTACGCGCACGTCGGCACGCACCTCGTGCTTGGTATGCAGATCAAAAACGGTATATCCGTCCTCGGTATAGCGGATATTCTCGGCACGCACGTCCGCATTCGGATTGTCAATGCCGATATACACGGTGCGTCTGCCTTCTGCATAACGGTCTGCCAGCAGCGGCTCATCCGCATTGAGCAGCAGATATCCGCCATGCTTGAGTCCGTCCGCGACCTCCAGCTTGGCTGCCGCGATATTCTCGCGCGTTCCAAGATGCTCCAAGTGCGAGGTGCCGACATTGGTGATCACGGCAACCGTGGGACAAGCCGTGCGGCTCATGCGCGAGATCTCGCCTCTTGCGCTCATGCCCATCTCCAGGACAGCTGCACGATGATGTGCGCCTGCCTGCATCAGCGACATGGGCATACCGATCTCGCTGTTGAAATTTCCCTGTGCGGCATACAGATTCAGTTCACGGCGCAGCACGGCCGCCACCATTTCCTTGGTGGTAGTCTTTCCCACGCTGCCCGTAATGGCCACCGTTTTCATAGGATCTCTGTCCCCGAACTTTTCAATTCTGTAGCTTTTGGCCAGCTGACAAAAGGCAGCAACGCTATCCTCTACCACGGCAGCTCCCACCACGCGTGCCTGGATATCCTGCGGCACGTACTCGCACAGAATGCATCTGCAGCCCGCCTCGATCACCTGACCGATATAATCGTGTCCGTCCACGCGCTCACCGCGAATGGCCACGAACATGGTATCCTTATCCGCTTCTCTGGAATCGGTGCAAATATATGAAAACTCGATGCCTGCGCTGCCCGTAAAATCATACAGCTCACCGCCGCAATACGCAGCAGCCTGCTTCAGCGTCATCGGGTGCATGCCAAGCTTGATCTTCATAAATGCTCACTCTCCTTGTTCTGTATCCTCGCAGGCATTTTTCCAATACTGCGCCACCGCCTCCCGGACGATGGCTTTTTCGTCAAATGCCAGTCTTGTATTCTGTATGATCTCGTAATCCTCGTGTCCCTTACCCGTAAGTAAGATCACGTCCTGCGCTCTTGCGTGCGCGATCACGTGCCGTATGGCGCTGCGTCTGTCCTGTATGACACGGTAATGGGCGCGTCTGTCCACGCCCTTGACGATATCCGCAATGATATCCGTTACAGGCTCGGTACGGCTGTTATCCGCCGTTATGATAAAATAATCTGCCATACGCGAGGCGATCTGCCCCATTTGCGCACGCTTGCCCTTGTCACGATCACCGCCGCAGCCGAATACCAGCACGATCCTTTGTGAGCGCAGCTTGAGCCTTTGCACCGAACGCAAAAGGCTTTCCAGCGCGTCGGGGGTATGGGCATAATCGATGTAGACCGAAAACTTGACGTCCGCACGCAGCTCCACGCGCTCCATTCTGCCCGGAACGGGCGGCACAAGTGCCATGCCGTCACGGATCTTTTGCGCCTTGACTCCCATCAAGAGAGCCGCAGCAGCCGCCTGTGTTGCATTGATCACGGCAAACTGACCGCCGCCGGGACAGCTGACGCGCACGCATGCGTTTGCCGAAACCAGCTTAAAGCGCACACCCGTAAACGATGCTTCCGTATCCTCGGGGTAAAAGTCTGCTTTGGCCGTTCTTGTCGAACAGGTATACAAGGGACACGGACTGTTTGGGCGCAGCGTGGCAAGAAGTGCGTCGTCAAGATTGATCAGCGCCTTATCGCATTGCAAAAGCAGCTTTTTCTTGGCGGCAAAATAAGCCTCCATGCTGCCGTGAAAATCCAGATGGTCACGCGTGACGTTGGTAAAGATGCCAAGCGCAAACCGAATGGGTGCGCAACGCTCCATGGCAAGCGCGTGTGAGGTGACCTCCATGACCACGATCTGCGTTCCCTGCTCTGCCATGGCGGCAAGCATGGGGTACAGCTGCTCGGGTGCGGGCGTGGTCATATTGGCACAGCCGCTGACGTCCTTCGGGAACTCTCCCGCAGGGCCCTCGCACCTGACCGTGCCGATCAGTCCGCAGGGGATCTGCGCATGTCTGAGAAGTCCGTAAAGCAGCCAGGCGACCGAGGTCTTGCCGTTTGTTCCCGTCACGCCTATAAATTGCATTTTCCTTGACGGATGTCCGTACCATGCGTCAAACAGGTACGCAACCGCTACGCGCGTATCCTGTACGCGCACGGCAAACAATCCATCGGGGATGTCGCCATCAAATTCCTGCGCGATCACAGCCGCGCATGCGCCGCGCGCTGCGGCCTGCGCAAGGAAATCGTGGCCGTCTGTCCGCGTCCCCTTCAGGCAAACGAACAGCTGCCCTTGGCAAAGCTTACCGGAATCGGTGCATATGCCCGATACCTTTATTTGCTCTGCCTGTGCAGGGCATTCCAGCCCCGCTTTATGACATAAAGTGGAAAGAATCATGAAAGCCTCCGAACAAAAATTTCCTTTTGGCTTCCTGTTCTTTATTTTTCCTGTATTTTACTCTGCCGAAACCGGGATATCCTGATAATCGTCATCCATCACGGCATCGCTCTCATCACGGAAATATACCGTGATCGTGGTGCCGATCTCCACCTGCGTACCCGGCTCGATCGACTGCGCGTATGCTGTCGCTGCCGTACCGCTCATATAATTATACGTACCGGAGATCTTGATATTCAGCTTGCTGTTGGCAAGCAGCTGGCTTGCCGCCACCGCGGTTTTGCCGCTCAGATCCGGCACCTTGACCGTTTTCTTCTCCATGGAACGCTCGGTGTACACGATCAGCTTTGCGCCGTCCTTTTCCACAGCCGTTCCGGGAGCGGGAGATTGCGCGTAGATCAGATCTCCGCCGCCGATGACCTCCAGCGTAAATCCAACGCTTTCGGCATAGCCGCGCGCTGCATCCACCGACCACCACTCCACACCGGGGGCTTCAATGGCCATTTTTTCAAGCTCTGCGTCTGTATAAACTGCCTCAACGCCAAGGTAAGGCAGAATGGTTTCCATCACGTTGCCCACGTAAGGCGCAGCAACCACCGAGCCGTACAGCGTACCTTGAGTGGGCTGGTCAACCATGATCATGACGATATACTGCGGATCGTCCGCAGGAGCGTACGCAACCGTCGAGCAGATATACTTACCGTCGATCAGATTGCCCTCGGCATCCTTGAGGTCCTTTTTCTCGGACGTACCCGTTTTGGCTGCGATCCTGTAGCCTGCAACGTATGCGTTCTTTGCACCGCCGTTGCCCGAAACGCCCTCCTCCAGGATCTTGGAGATGGTCTGACAGGTCTGCAGGCTGACGACCTGACGCTTGATCTCAGGCTCGAAAGTCTTGATCACGTTGCCGTTCTGATCGCTGATGCTTCTGACCAATCTGGGGGTGACCAGATCGCCGCCGTTTGCAACTGCGGCAATGGCGGTCACGTGGCCAAGCACCGAGATCTTGAAGTTCTGTCCAAAGGATGCGACCGCAAGGTCTGCATTGTTCTTTTCCGCAATATTGGGCTTGATGAATGCGTTCTTGTCCCAGAAGGTAACGCCCTCGACTGTGCTTCCCTCGCCCGGCAGGTCGATGCCGGTCTTATTGAAATATCCGAATGCTTTGAAATAATTGTAGAAATTGGATGCACCGATGCGTGCGCCCAGCGTCATCAGCCAAGGGTTACAGGATTGCTGGATACCCTCGGGGAAGGTCAGGGTGCCGTGTCCCTGCACCTTATGGCAATGGATATTATGCACGCCAACCTTTTCGGAGCCGCCGCAATAATGCGTATCAGTCAGCTTGACCAGATTTTCCTCCAGCGCCATGGCTGCGGTAATGATTTTGAAGGTCGAGCCGGGCATATATACCTCGGTGACCGCCTTGTTATTCCACGTGGTCAGCAAAAGCTCCTGCTTGAGCGCGCCGTATTCCTCACTGTCTGCAGCAAATCCGCTCTGTTCAAGCACCTTGATGCTGTCCTCGTTCAGCTCCCAGGGATCGTTGAGATTGAAGGTGGGGTACACAGAGATGGCCAGAATGTCCCCCGTGTTGACGTCCATGACCACGCCGCACGCGCGGTTTTCACCGCCCGATTCGATATATGCAGACTTGACCTGCTCGTCAAGCGCTGCCTGCACGAATACGTCGATGGTGGTGTTGATCGCATATCCGGGGACTGCGGGGATCATGCTCTCGTAATCGTAGGGCATTTCGTTGCCGTCCGCATCGCGTGCGGTCACGTATTTGCCATCCGTTCCTTTGAGGTATTCCTCATAGGTATATTCCAGACCGTAAATACCCACGCCCTCGCTGTTGGTAAAGCCAAGGGTATGTGCGGCCAGCGTTTCATAAGGATAATAGCGGGTGGCAGTTGCCTCTAAGAAAACCATATCCTCCAGGCCGTTTTGCTTGATCAGCTCACGGATCTGCTTGGCGACGTCAGAGGTGACCTTGCGCGCCACCGTTCTGTCCAGATAGTGCGTTTTGGTGGTCTGATAATGCACGTCCTCGTATGAAACGTCCTCCAGCAGCTCAGAAAGTCCGTGCGAGATCATGTCCGCATAATCCACACCGCTCTCGTTTGTATGCTCCTTGATGGTACGGGGCGCGATAAAGACGCGGTAGGTGGTCACGTTGCCCGCAAGCAGAATGCCGTTGGCATCGTAGATCGCACCGCGATCGGCCTCGATGGTGGTTTCCGTCGTGATCTGACTGATGACCTTTGCCTGATATTTTTCGTATTCGACCGTTTGCAAAATCAAAATACGGAGCAATAAAAACACAAAAACCAGCGATATCCCGAAACCGAGTACCGCTGCCCTTTTTAACGTTTTAGTATCCGTTGTATGAAGACTCAACTCCGTATCCTCCCATAAAGCGGAAATTGCGGTCCGCAACCGCATTTCCGCAGTGAAATGTTTCGCCGTGGGCGAAACGTGAAATTCGCACTGCGTGCGAGTGAAATTTTCGCTATGCGAAAGTGAAATGTTCCGCTGCGCGGAACGTTTTGAAAACAGAGCGGCAGACGCCCTGTGCTCGTCTCCTGCGCAGGCAAGAGTCGAAGCACGCTTTTCGGTCTTTGCCGAAAATTGCGCCCGCCGCCTTTTATAGTCCGACTGTATTCATTATATCGGATCTGTCTTGTCCTGTCAATGTCAATTTATGAACTGCACGCATCTTTTATGCAGCAATCGCGAGTTAATCCTCGATAATGCCGATCGCACTGAGCAAATTCGACAATCCTCTGCCAAATTCGCTTTTCGGTTCATAAACCTCCACTGTGTTCTCACTTTGGGTGGTAAGCACTTGTGTGGAAACAAAGTCGGAACGCACCATGCCGTATTCCTGCACGGCGATCCGCTCGATCTCCAGCATATCGTTTTTGAGCGAAAGCTCGGTATCCAGCGTTGTATACTGCTTGTTGAGCGCATCCAGCTCACTTTGCAGGATGCTTGCTTCTCTGATGGAGAGGCTTACCATAACCGAGCTGCCCACGATCATCACGCAGGAAAGTGTGACAGCCAGCATCGCACCAAGCACGCCTGCAGGCAGCTTCTTTGCGTCTGTCTTTTCGCACTTTTCCTCTTTTTCAATCGGGAACCATTCACGGGAAAGCTCAGCCAGCCTTGCGGTCGCGGGGCTTTCCAGATACTTGCGTACCGATTGAGGCACTTGCTCGGTCACCGTAAGCCACAGGGCTTTTTTTGGCGATTGCCCTCCCGTGGCACGGCCCTCCTGCTCCGCTGCTGCGGGCTGCACCGTTCTGATATTATAATTGGGCATCTTATAGCTGCGCTGATCGTGATAATAGCGCACAAAATCGTCTGCCGTCATATGTCGCTCGCCCTTGTAAAGCCCCGTGCGATATTTATCCGCCTTGCCGTCCGAAACCTTTTCCGCCATGATATACGCACCGGGTGCCATAGCGTGCGAGAGTGCCTCCTCCCGCTCCTGACGCTTTGCATCCAGACGCACGTGCGCGGCAATGCCTCTATCCTTATATCTGCTGCACAAAGCCTTGACGTACTCCGAGCATGGAGTGTATTGCGGCTTTTTTGCTTGCATGGTATGCTCCATGGAGTCCTCCTTTATAACCTTGGTTATAATTTTTCTGCGACACGCAGCTTTGCGCTGCGCGATCTGGGATTGATCTTGAGTTCTTGCTCGCTTGGCAAGATAGGCTTGCGGCTGATCACCTCGACCAGCGGCTTTTTGCCGCACACGCACACGGGAAAATCACGCGGGCAGGTGCAGCCGGATGCCAAGGATGCAAAGGTCTGCTTGACCAAGCGATCCTCCAGCGAATGGAACGTAATAATGGCGATCCTGCCGCCCGGCTTGAGGAGCGACACCGCATCGCGGATGGTGGGCTCGATGACCGAAAGCTCACCGTTGACCTCTATACGAATGGCCTGAAACGTGCGCTTTGCAGGGTGATGTCCGCCATCCTTGGCAGCGGCAGGCATGGCAGCCTTGATAATGCTGACCAGCTCGCCTGTTGTGCGGATAGGCTGCTTTTCCCTTTCCAGCACGATGCGCTGCGCAATGCGGGGAGCGAATCTCTCCTCACCGTAATCGTATATGATCTTTTTGAGCATCTGCTCGGTATAGGTATTGACCACGGTATAAGCATCCAGCTTATCCTCGTGATTCATGCGCATATCCAAAGGGGCATCGGCCATGTAGGAAAATCCGCGATCCGCCGTATCCAGCTGATAAGAGGATACGCCCAGATCCAGCAGCACGCCGTCAATGCCTTCAATGCCAAGCTCACGGCAAACCTGCGCCATTTCGGAAAAATTGCTATGCACCACCTGTGCATGCTCGCCAAACTTTTCAAGTCTGGCGCTTGCTGCAGCAACCGCGCTCATATCGCGATCCAGCGCGATCAGCTTGCCGCTTCCCAGACGCGAAGCGATCTCGTGCGAGTGTCCGCCGCCGCCTGCAGTTCCATCAATATATATACCGTCGGGCTTGATGCAAAGTGCCTCCATGCACTCCTGCAGCAGCACCGAAACATGAGAAAATACCTGTCCTTCCATCATTACAACCCGTAAAGCTCTAATTTCGCGCACAGATCCTCGGGATTCTCAGCAGCAAGATCGGCTTCATACAATTCCTCCGACCAGATCTCCGCGCAATCGCAGTTGCCGACCACGACCGCGTTCTTTTTGATCTGCGCATAGTCAAGCAATGCCTGCGGCAACAGGATTCTTCCCTGTGAATCGGGTGTCAAGGTGGCCGCATTGCGATGCAGATAACGCAAAGCCGACTCAGCTACCTTTCGATCCTTCTCTCTGATGGGGGCAATATACGCCTCCCATCCCTGCACGGAAAAGACCTTGAGTCTGCGTCCGCGGATATCACGCACCACGACCAGCTCTTCTCCCAGCACCTCGCGGTGCTTGGCGGGGATAAACAGTCTGTTTTTGGCGTCAACGCTGTGTCTGTATTCACCTGTTAACGTAGCCACGTCTGCAGCCTCCTTTCCGTGGATCTTCGAGGCGGTTTTTACAGGAAGGATTTTTCAACATTTCGTTGAAATTTTTCACCATTCTTCCCCACCGCGGGTATATCTATTATAAACTTAATACATAAAAAACGCAATAGGGGTATGCACATTTTTTCAAAAAAACGTACAATATTTTTGTATCTTTTGCGAAAAATAACGGGTGTAATCCTAAAGTTACACCCGCGTTTTTACTAATTCCAGTTATTTCTTACATTTATTCCCATTTATTTATTTTTGCGTCATTTCCCGCCCAAAGAAATGACGGGAAATGGCAAAGAAAAGTACGTCATGCGCGCAAAAAGGACGTACCCCTTCCGCAAAAACCAACATGCCGACAATGCAATTCCCTGCCCTTGGTCATTGCTTGTGCGATGCATGCACGTCGCTTTGCTTTTTGCGCCGCACGAGCAGCGTCAGAAGGGCGCGGCCGTCAAACGGCAACAGCGGATAGAGATAATGCCGCTTGCCGTTGACCGTTTTGTTTGTGGCCAGCAGCACCACGATCAGCAAAGATCCTATCGCATATCCCCATACATTCCCAATGGCGGTCATGATCAAAAGCCCGATGCGCAAAAATTTGAAGGCATATCCCAGCTCGTACGATCTTTGCGTAAATGTGGCGATGGCCACAAACGCCATATACAAGATCACCTCGGGAATCAGCCAGCCGATGCCCACCGCAAAATCGCCAAGGATCAATCCGCCCACGACAGAGAGCGAATTAGACAGCATGCTGGGCGTGTTGAGTGAGGCCATGCGCAGGCCGTCAATGATAAATTCGGTCAAAAGCAGCTGTGCGATCAAGGGAATTCGGCCATGCTCCCTTGGGATAATAAAGGCCAGCCAATCCGGCACCAAAGCGGCGTTTTGCACAAGCAAATACCACATAGGCACCAAAAACAGCGCCAGTACGAACACGATATAGCGAATGATGCGGATATACGTGCCTGTCAGGGGGGTAAAATAATAGTCGTTTGTTTCCTGCATGAAGTCGAAAATACTGACGGGCAGGATCATAACCTGCGGGGAGTTATCGCAAAAGATCAGCACGCTTCCCTCCAGCACCTGCGCAGCGGCCGTGTCGGGACGCTCGGTGTAGCGGATCTTGGGAAACGGATTGAACCAGCGCGTTTTGACAAGACACTCAGCCAAGGATTGATGCCCGAGCGGCAGTGCCTCGGTATCGATGGCGGCAAGTCTTTTTTGCATCATTTTCACGTAGGTCGGATTTGCCTTGCCCCCAAGATAGCACATGACCACGTCAGTTTTGGAGCGTTTGCCGATCGAAAAATACTGCATGGTCAGTTGCGCGTCACGCACGCGGCGGCGCAAAAGCGCGGTATTGAAGATCAGCGTTTCCACAAAGCCGTCACGCGCACCCACCATGACGCGATCTCCCTCCGGCTCCTCGGTCGAGCGTGCGGGATAGGTCCGCGCATCCACGATAATGGCCTGCGGGCCAAAGGTAGAGCCAAGGATCAGCGAAGCACCCGAAAGCACCATTTGCACCATCAGGTCAATATTTCCTGTCGTCTCTGCCTCCACGTGCGGCACGTTGTATTCCACAAAGCGCTCTGCCGAGGATTTTTGTCCGTCGGGCGGCGTTTGCATGGAGTCCAGCGAAAGAAAATGCATCATCAGCTTTTGCATTGGCGTGGCACCCACAAATCCGTCGATATAGTAAAGCGTCATTTCGTCTCCGCCTATGCGCAGCACCTTACGAATGACGTCAAAATTTTCATCGGGATGAAGGAGGCTGTCCAGCGTTGCCACGTTCACCCGATAGTTTTCACCCAGTTTACCCATAGTTTCGCTTCCTTTTTTGTATTCTATGGTTAGTTTGGGGGAAATAAATCGGATTATGACAAACAAATTTTGGGCAAATGCTGCCGGAGCATCACCTGAGCGAAGAAACCGTCACCCCGAGTGCCATCCTGAACAGAAGAATGTGAAATAATTACATTTAAAAAACGCCGAGAGCGACCAAACGGTCACTCTCGGTGTTCATATTTTCTCATTCTTCAAACACAAGCACCACGGGCGGGCAGCAATAATCCACACCCTGCAGATGCAGTCCTTTTTCATACGCCTCGCGCACGATGGACATGACCAGATAATTGGTTGCGTCGCTGTATCTGAAAAGCTCGGGAACCGATGTCAGATGCTTGGGAACGGGCGTTTTGAGTGTGTAAACAAAGGCAGCAAGATCTTCTCCCACCGTCTTTTTGAGCTCCTCTGTCGCCCATGTGATTGCCGCATGAACCTCATTATACTCTGCGCTCTTCAATACAGGGATTTTCAAACAGGACTTTCCCTCTTTCTCTCCAAGCAAGCCAAACTCCTTGAGCTTAGGCATATATGCAATGAACTCATTGGGAATTTCGGTGTTTTCCAGAGGGGTACCATCGTAAATGTACCAAAGCAAATTCGTAATATGCTTAAAATACTGCTCGTACGCCCCGTAAAAACGGCTTGTCGCATCCCAAAGCGGCGTATCAAATTCATAAAAGCGAACCCATTTTGCCCGTCCAACCTCCACGGCCTCCGACGTGCGGTGTCCTCCGTGGATCATATAATTGCTGGACTTATTGTATTCCGTCAAATCATATCCCGCATCAATCGCGGTTGCATGTGCGCACCATCTGCCACCGTCCTTGCGGTTGGGGAAATCGGGGGCTGCAACTTTCCCTGTTCCGAAATACTGAAAATCCTGCAATGCCTTCAAAACGGCATATCTGTCAAGCTTGATCTGCTCTTCTTTTCCCATGGCTTGCACAAAAGGCATTTTCGAGATTTGAGCGGACATGCTTTCCATAATGCCCCAGATCGTTTCAAAGTGCTTGTGCGCAAAATCAAGCTGCGCTCTGAAACTCGCAAGTCTGTTTTGCGGTTTTGTGATAATGAAGTCCGTATATACCCTTCCGCCATCCGTCCATGCCATCAGCTCACCGTCCACCAGCTTGCGTATAATTGGCTCAATATACGCTGCGGGAATGCCGATTGCTTTGGAAAGCTCTCTGATTGTCAAGGGCTTTTTATACGCGATCATCAATAGATTTTGCGCGATCAAATCCCCTTCCACGAGCGACATGGGTTCATTTTTCAGGCCGTTTTGTCCGCCAAAGGAGATCCACATCTTCCCCGGCAAATAATTCTCTCTCGTTTCCATTGTTTCAAGTCCTTTCTTGATCTGATCACGCCCTGCGGACAGACGATATTTGACCGTCCCCTCCGGCACACCCAACGCTGCCGCGATCTGCGACACGCTCTGATTGCCGAAATAATGGCGGATCAGCACCTCGCGCGTCACAAATGCTAAGTGATTGAGCTCCTTGCGCAAATTCGCCGCCTCCTCGGAGCATAAAAACGCATCGGTTTCCTGCTCGCCAAGCTGCAACGCCTCATCCAAGCACACGGTCACGGGCGTTCGATACTTTTTGCGCAGCTGATCGTTGTATTTGTGATAAAGCGTGTTTGTCAGCCAGGTCTTGGGATGCTCGATCACCCCGCCACCATGCATATAGGCAAAAGCCGCAAGCATGACGTCCCCGACAAGATCCTCCGCATCCGCGCGCACGTGGCACTTGGATGCCGCAAGCCGCATCAGATCATCGTAATATTGTAAGATTTCACTGTTTTCCATGGTTTCCTGCCTTCCGGAATGCTTTTGAACGTTCACCCTTATAGTCGCCAAAAATCCCTTTCGGTTGGGACTTGAAGCAAAGTTTTTTTCATTATAGCAAAATTTTTTCGTTTTGTCTATGTTTTTCCATATTTCTGCGGGGGCAACACCATCCCCATCATCCTGAGAAGAGGAATGCAAGACCAACTTCAAGGAAATCATTATTCACTTTTTCAGCACATAACAACGTCAAAAAAAGAGATGCCCATGGGGCTGAGCAATTAGCGGAAAGCAGCAGGAATTTGTCCTGAACCGAGCAAATTCCTCCTGCTTTTGTTTATATACAGTGGTGAGAGAGCGGTGAAATGGGAACCCCCACCACCGCAACCGCTTCTCTCATTTCAAAGCAGAA
>JAZUSJ010000030.1:0-1515 GCA_045606685.1 Eubacteriales bacterium | reverse complement strand
CGTTCTCGACAGAACCCGGCTTACAGGCCAAGCTGCAAAAAGAAACAACCGCGCGCGGTTGGTTCTTTTTGCGCTTTTCCAGTATCTCTTGCATAGCAAGAATATCACTCTTCGTTCTATTCACCTACGGTGAGTTTTCTTCGCTGCGCGAGTTGTGTGTGTTTCACAAAAATCATAAAATTTCTCCAATTCTCTTGCAAGAAAATTGACTTTGTGCTATAATGTATTTGTAGATTTATGCCATAGGAGCAACCCCATGAAAGAATTCCACATCGGTACACAAATATATTTCGGCGAATCGGCATTGGACAGACTTTCCGAGATCGGCTTTGATCGCGTCATCATTCTGGCCGATCCCTTTGTCGTGACCTCGGGGCTGATCGAGCATGTGACCAAGCGTCTTGACGGTGCAGGCGCAACCTATTCCCTGTTTACCGACATTGTTCCCGATCCCCCCGTAGACAAGGTGATCGCAGGCGTTGCTGAGGTACTGCGCGGCAAATATCCTTGCATGATCGCCATGGGCGGCGGCTCTGCCATTGATACCGCCAAGGCGGTGCGCAAATTTGCAGGCCAGATCGAGCCGGGATATGCACCGCGCCTGATCGCCATTCCCACCACGTCGGGTACGGGCAGCGAGGTGACCTCGTTTGCCGTGATCTCCAATCCCGCCGAGGATAAAAAATATCCGCTTTGCTCCGAGGACATGATGCCCGAGGAAGCCATTCTTGACGAGGTGCTGGTCAAATCCGTCCCTGCTGCCATTACGGCTGATACCGGTATGGACGTGATGACGCATGCGATCGAGGCCTACGTCAGCACAAACAATAACGAATTTTCGGGCGCACTTGCCGAGAAAGCGGTAGAGATCTGCGGTCAGTTCCTCATCCGCTCCTGGGCGGACAATAACGATTCGCACGCACGCCGAAAAATGCACATTGCAGCATGCCTATCCGGCATTGCCTTCAATTCCGCCTCGCTTGGCCTTGTACACGGTATGGCGCATCAGTTGGGCGCACACCTGCACATTCCGCACGGCCGCGCCTGTGCGCTGCTGCTTCCCTCGCTGATCGAATATAACAGCGGCATTACCACCTCCTCGCGCTCCCAGGCCGAATACCCGCCTTGCGTGCGCAAATATTGCAACGTGGCCAGAATTCTGGGTGTGAGCAACTTCAACGAGATCACCACCGTACGTGCGCTGATCAGCTACATTCACTTCCTCTCGCAGGAAATGCACATGCCTGCACGCGTGTCCGAAGCAACCGATATTTCGCAGGAGGAATACCTCGCGCTTGTCCAAACCATGGCCGAGGGCGCTCTGGCAGACTCCTGCACAGCGACCAATCCCCGCATTCCGACAAAGCAAGAGGTCGTGGAAATTTATAAAGCTATTTGGTAAAAAAAGAGAACCGATGATACCGGGTTGCAAAATTAGCGCAGCAATAGCAGGAATTTGTTCAAAAATGAGCAAGTTCCTGCTGCTTTTGTTTATATACAGTGGTGAGAGAGCGG
>JAZUSJ010000029.1:0-1585 GCA_045606685.1 Eubacteriales bacterium | reverse complement strand
AATGTACAAAGAATCGTTGGTGATAAAGGTGGTATACACCTTATCGTAAATGCTCTGGATCTTATTCTGATCCACGCTGTACACGGGATAATTATCCGCATCCTTGGTAAAGAAGGATGCGCCCGAGCCAAAGAAGAAGTTGAACGGGCCTGCAAGGTGCCAGCTGGTCATACCGTAATAATCGTTTTGAAATTCGATCTTGCCGTCACCGTTGACGTCCTTGGTCTGATCCTTGGTCAGCGCGTTCAGCTCGTCCAAGGTCCATACGCCATCTCTTGCCAGCTCATAAGGATACTCCATCGAACGGTCGTCAAAATGATTTTTGTTAAAAGCAAGGCAGGCGGAATACAGCATGGTGTGCGGCAGAAGGTCGCCTACGGCCAAAAATCTGTGATTGCCGATGGTAAAGCCCTCGTTTGCGTCCTGATCCCACCATTCCTTGTCAAAGTCAACGTATTCCAGGTCGACCAGATCGATCAGAAGGCCGTTGACAGCCAGATTGGTCGCTGCATTTACCATGTGCTGGTAAACCAGATCATATTCACCGCTGTTGGAGTTGACGTCCTTGGAAACTCTGTCACCGATCAGCGTATATTCGGTTTCCAGAATGGTATTGATGGTAATACCGTAGGTGGCCTCCAGCTTATCGTTTCTTCTGTAGATCGCGTCCTCCAGAGGATCGGTAGACGCCTCTTCAGAGCCTGCGTCCATTTCGCGGTTGGCAAGAATGGTAAAGCTGTTCCCCGTAAACAGATCGGTTTCGTTGAGTGCGGGGCTTACCCATTGCTCTTCTTCTGCTGCGCCCGTGGTGGACTCCTGCTCTTGGCTGTCGTTTTCGGCACAGCCCGAAAGGACGGACAGAAGCATCAAGCCGCTCAGAAGAATGACAAAAATTCTTTTCATGCACTTTCTCCTTTGATTAAATCATAAATCATATTTCGTGATACTGCTCAATCATAATGGTACGTTATTATACCACGGCTGACAGATCTTGTCAATAGATACGCAGCCGCATTTTAACAATCTCCGAGTCTTACGCGCCATGGGTGACAAAAGCCGCGCGTCAAAGGACGCGCGGCTCAAACGTCAAATAGGATCGGCCTTTACTTTCTCACAACTTTTCTTCTGCCAAGAACGATTGCAATGATCACACCGACCACAACGATCAGCGAAGCGGTGATCACGCCAACCATGACCTCAGCGCCCGTGCCGCCCTCAACCTCCTTGAAGGTGGTTGAGACAACGACGTCGCCCTTGGGCATGATAAACGAATATACACCGTTGGTCTGTTCAACCTTGAGTGCCTGGCCGTTGCACTCGACTGTGACCGTATCCAAATGATAGCCCTCATCGGGATCAGGGGTGAAGGTGATCACTTCACCGTCATAGGCCTCGCCAACGATATCAAATACACCGTTTTGCGGTGTCGTACCCGTAATGCGATATCTGTCCTTGATCACGAAGGTGGAGAAATCCATGGTGGAGAACACCAGATAGCCGTTCTCATACACAGCGTCGATCTTAGTCAGCGTGCCGTCGTCCTCTACGTGGAAGACGTCTGCCGCATAGCCGACGGTATACGGCA
>JAZUSJ010000028.1:0-25546 GCA_045606685.1 Eubacteriales bacterium | reverse complement strand
GGGCAGTCTTCGCCAACGTAAAAGAGATGGCGCACGCGAGGGATCTGATCACTGATCGCCTCCATACGGCCAATAAACTCAGGGCCAAAGATGACCATGGTGCTGTCGGATTTGTCCAGGCAATATTTGATCTCGTCTGCGGTATAGCGATAATTGAGCGGAACGGCAACCGCGCCCGCCTTGAGAATGCCGAAATAGATGGGCAGCCACTCGATCGAGTTCATCATCAGGATCGAAACCTTGTCGCCCTTGCGGCATCCGCGGGAGAGGAGGAGATTGGCAAAGCGGTTGGCGCGTTTCCAGAATTGCTCCCAGGTGATCTCGCGGCGGAAGGGTTGGCCGGGCTGGGGCTGCATGAGTGCATAATCGCGCCAGGTAATGCGGCTTTCGGGTTCAAAATTGGGGTTGATCTCCACCAGTGCAACCTCGCCCGCATACAGTCGCGCGTTGTTATCTAAAACGTCTGTAATGACCATAAAAATACTCCTTTTGGGGGTAATGAAAATAGATAATTCATTATATCATATATCGCGAAAAATGTCAATGATTTCAAGGGCTAAGCGAGAATAATTCACGTAATTCACGTAATTTCAACACCAAACCGCCACCCGGGGCGGATCACCCCCACAGGATGAAAGTTTTTGCCTGCCGCACCCTGGGCGGATCACCTCCACAGGATGAAAGTTTGGGTCGAGCCTTTTCAAAGGCTCGCGGGTCAAGGGCAGCGCCCTTGTCGCCTCCGCAGAGGCGAAAGCTCTCCAACGGCGTTTTAATTTGCGCAGCAAATACGTTCTTCTTTGCGCCCGCGGTGCCAAAAAGAACGGAAACGGTTTTCTCACACAACATCCTAACAAAAAAAGGAATTACCTAAGGTAACTCCCTTTGTGTTTTACGTTGAGAAAATTCTCTCCGTTCTTTTTGGCAAAATTGCCGCAAAAGAAGAAATATTTGCTACGCAAATTATTTGCTTCGCAAATTAAAACGGCGAATAGGAAAAGTTTCGCGCCTGCGGGCGCGACGAGGGCTCCGCCGGTTGAGTTTTAGATGCTGAATTTCGCAGAAATCCAGCATCAGGGTGGCGTCAGAAACACTCAAAGCTCAACGGCATTCACACGCCACCATGCCTTTTTGAAAAGGCTCGATCCAAACTTCCATCCTGTAGAGGTGGATCGTTTGGGTGGCGGTGGGTGAAAGCTTTTATCCTTTGAAGGTGATCATAAGAGGTGTGCGTACGGCTATTCCATTCCCAACAAATATCCCGGTGTAACGTGCAGAATTTTACACAGTGCAACGATTTCATAATCTGCCACAAATCGCGTGCCGATCTCAATTCTGCTGACGCTGTCACGCTCGATGATCACGCCCTCAAGCTGCAGCTTTGCCGCGAGATTTTCCTGTGACAGCTTGCACTTTTTTCTTGCTTCCTTAACTCTTTGCCCACAAATGTTCTTTCTGCCGTTGTAGTCGTAAATTTTCATCGCTTATGCTCCCAAAAATGTGTTAATCCTAAGAATATACTTGACTTTAACACATTTTTGCGATATAATTGTGTTAATGATAAGAATTACGAAAGAGGGTGCTGATAAAATTGAAAAAGAAAAGGGAAACAGAAGGTATTGGCATCATCAAGGAGTTTGATAAGCTTGGCCGGCTTGTGATTCCCAAGGATTTAAGGGAGCGATACGCGTTGGATAATAAGGTCGAAATCGTTGCAACAAAACAAGGTGTGTTGATCAAAAGTCCGGAGTATGTGTTGGTAAAAAAAGAGAAAGGAGAGCCTTGATGATGCGGGCTCTCCCTTAATTTTTGCGTTGAGGAAATTCTCTCCGTTCTTTTTCTTGGCTATGTAGCCGCAAGAAAAAGAACCAAAAAGAACGGCGTAATTCGGGGCCTGCCCCGAACCCCGCGACCTTTTTTGAAAAAAGGTCGATCAAAAACTTTCATCCTGTAGAGGTAGACCGTTTGGGTGGCGGTGGGCGAAAACTTTCATCCTATGAAGGTGATCATAAGAGGTGTACGTACAGCTCCTCGGGTTTTTCGGGGGAGAGATAGATGGGTGGGATATCGAACGCGGTCTTGCAACCAACCTCGCCATTCTGTCCCATTCTATATGCTGCTCTTGCAAATGCGACCAGAATACTGCCCGTGAAATCGGGATTTGACTCCAGATTCAGCTTATATTCGATCGTGTGCGCAGAGCCCGTTGCGGCTTTGCCTGCGTGAATGACCGTGCCGCCATGCGGAAGTCCGCCATGCTCGCGGTGCAGCTGCTCCAAGGAAACGAAATGCACCGTAGTCTTATAGGGCGCAAAATAATCGGGCATGGTCACGATCTTCTGCTCGATCTCTGCTGCGTCCGCGCCATCCTTGAGCGCGACGTAGCAAACTCTCTCGTGCATATCTGCTGCCGCAAAGGTCGGCATCTCGCCGCTCTTGACTCTCTCCATGGCCGCCTCGATCGGCACGGTATACTGTCTTGCATCAGCCACGCCCTCGATGCGACGGATCGCATCCGAATGCCCTTGGCTGACACCCGTTCCCCAGAACGTGTAGCTTTTTCCGTTTGGCAGGACGCTCTGTGCGTACAGTCTTGTCAGCGAGAACATGCCGGGATCCCAGCCCACCGAAATGACCGCCACCTTACCGCCCTTACGTGCGGCGGCATCGACGCGGGCGCGATGTTCGAGGATCTTTGCGTGCGTGTCAAAGCTGTCCACCACGTGGAATTTTTCGGCCAGCGCAGGGGTGGAGTGGGGCAGGTCGGTGGCAGAGCCGCCGCAGTTGATGACCACGTCGATCTCATCTGCCATGCCGTCCAGCGCGTCCATGCCATATACGGGCAAGCCCATGACGCTTTGCACGCTCGCGGGATCGCGGCGCGTGAAAATGCCGACAGGCTGCATATCGGGTGCGGCAGTCAGCGCGGCTTCCACGCCGCGGCCGAGATTACCGTATCCCACAATTGCTATCTTCATAATCCTTCTCCTTGTTCAGCTCATCCAGCATGTCCTGCATGCAATAAAGCCCGGGTGTTTTATTCGCAATATATGCGGCTGCCGTCAATCCGCCCTCTGCAAACAGCGCGCGCGTGTGCGCCTTATGCTCTAAGGTAATGGTCTGGCTTTCGGTGCAAATGCAAACCTTATGCTCGCCAACCACGTTTCCCATGCGTACTGCGCTGATGCCGATGTCCTGCTTCTCTCTCTTGCCCTGGCCGCTTCTGCCAAGCACGCGTCTGGAATCGGGACGCACCTCCTCAATGGCCTTGGCCAGCATGAGGGCCGTGCCGCTGGGCGCATCCACCTTGTGCTTGTGATGCACCTCGATGATCTCAATATCCGCGTCGGGGAAGGCGCGTGCGGCCTGCTTTGCCAGCTGCAAAAGCACCGCAATGCCCACCGACATATTGCCCGAATGGAACACGGGAATATGCTCGGCAGCCGTTCTGATATGCGCCAGCTGCTGCTCGGTGTGTCCCGTCGTGCCGATCACGCAGGGAATATTGTTGGCAACGGCAAAATCCAGCACCGCGTCGGTTGCGCTCATATGCGAGAAATCCACGATGACGTCCGGGATCTCTCCGCACTCTGCGGGCGTGTGGGGATAGTCGTCGGAATACGCGTCCACGCCCATGGCGGCAGTCGCGCCTGCATAGCCGTTCTGCACCAGCGTCAAAAGCTCCTTGCCCATGCGGCCTGCCGCGCCAATGATCATGACCTTCATACGTCAATTCCCGCCTCTCTCATGCGTGCGTACAGAATCTCTGCGTGCGCCTCTTCCATTTCTGTCAGGGGCAGACGGATGGCAGGGGAGCAGAAGCCCATCTTTGCCATAGCCGCCTTGACGGGAATGGGATTGACCTCGGAAAACAGCGCCTTGATCAGCGGCAGCAGCTTGCATTGCAGCGCAGCCGCGCCCTTGACGTCACCCTGCCAGAACAGCTCACAGATCTGCTTGGTTTCGCGGGGCAGGACGTTGGAAAGCACCGAAATGCAGCCCATGCCGCCCATGGCAAGCACGGGAACGATCTGGTCGTCGTTGCCCGAGTAAATGTCCATCTTGTCGCCTACAAGTGCAGCGGTCTCCACGATGGCGCCAATGTCGCCGTTTGCTTCCTTGATGGCCGTGATCTTGGGATTTTCTGCCAGCTTTGCGTAGGTCGCGGGCGCGATGGCGCAGCCCGTGCGCGAAGGGACGTTGTATGCAATGATGGGCTTGTCCGATGTGTCTGCGATGGCGTTGAACATCTTGACAAGGCCGTTTTGCGTTGCTTTGTTGTAGTAGGGGGTAACCACCAGCATAGCGTCCGCGCCCACTTCTGCGGAAAAGCGCGTCAGGTCGCAGGCGTAGGCCGTGTCGTTACTGCCCGTTCCCGCAATGATGGGGACGCGGTGTGCTGCGCGCTCTACGGAATAGCGAATGACCTCGCGATGCTCCTCATCGGTCAGCGTTGAGCCCTCGCCCGTTGTGCCTGCGATCACGAGCGCGTCAATGCCGCACTCGATCTGCCAGTCGATCAAGCGGCCAAGTGCCTCGTAATCCACGCTGCCGTCCTCGTGCATGGGCGTGATCAGCGCGGTGGCAATGCCCTTGAAAATCGGTGTTTGTGTCATAACAAAAACTTCCTTTATATTACAAATTTTTTAAACAAAAGCAAAGAGTGCTTCCCGTGGGGGAAACACTCTTGCATATCTCGTTCCGACGCAGTCGGATGATTGTTATGCCAAAGAGAAGCACCCCGCGAAGCTACGCGACAGTCGAACGGCACTTAGTCCGCTCGCCCAACCAAATCCGCTGCACGCACGGACGGCTTCGGCATCTCACCCCTTTCGCTTACCAACGGCTGTGCAGCCTTTTGCGGCAAGGTACTCTTTGTGCGATGCGCCTCGACTCTTATGATAACGCAATTATATACGATTTTAATTATAATGTCAATACCATTTGCAAAACTTGCAAATTATTTTTGGCCGTAGGCCTCCAGCGCGGCAACGTCCTTGCTGTCAAGCACGTCACAAAGCACGCGGCGCTCCGTGCCGTACAGGTAGATCAGCAGCGTGCCGAGCGGCTCTTGCTCGTAATCGATGTCCTCGTTGAAGTAAATGTCCACGTAAACGGCCAGCACGTCGGCGCGCATGACGGGGTTGCCCTCTGCGTCAAAGCTGTCGAAGATGTCAATGCCGTCAAAGGTCAGACGCTCGTAATTGTAGAGATTTTTGGTGTCCTTGACCGAGGCCGTGGGCTGATAGCGCTCAAATCTGACGCTTTCGGGATCGTTGATGTCGTTGTCCGCGGTGTTGTCGGGCGTCAGATCATAGGCAACGGTGATTGTGACGTCAAACCAGTCGCGACCGCGTTCCAGGGGCTTTTCCTTGCCGTAGTCCTCGGCCACGTATTTGAGCGTGCTGTTGTTGTAGCGGAAGGTGATCTGCAGCTGATCCGCCGCGGGAATAAACTCGCTTTGCGTGACTGCAAAGTATCCCTTGGAAGGGCCTTCGCGGATGATGATGTCGTGCTGCTGGTGCAGAACTTGCAGCTGCTCGCCCTCTTTTTGGTAAGCGGCATAGAGCTTGTCATTGGGCTGCAGGGTGGTCATGGAGGCAGGATCGCCCGAGGAGAAGATGCGCCAGAGCAGCACACCCACCACGGAAAGGATCATAGCTCCGACCAAAAGACGGATAGCCCAGCCGATGATACGGGATTTTGTGGATTTTGCCATTTTTTATTTACTTCCTTTTTTACGCTTGCATGTATTTGAGCTTGTCCAGCGCGTTCTGGAGAATGATCTCGGCCGAGAGCGTGTCAATGACCTGCTTTCTCTTTTGTCCGCGCGTGTCGGTTTCGTTTAAGTAGCGCGAGGCCGCCATGGTGGTCATGCGCTCGTCCAGCATGGCAACGTGAACGGTGTCGCCAAGCTTGTATTGCAAAATGCCTGCGAATTTTTGTGCGTGCTGTGCGCGAGGGCCAAAGGATCCGTCCATATTGACGGGAACGCCAACCACCACGCCAACCACACCAAGCTCGCGTGCAATCTCGGCCGTGCGTTCGGCAGTCTTTTCCATGCCGCCCACCGAAATGGTCTCTCGCCCCGAGGCCATGGTGCGCAGGCTGTCGGATACGGCAATGCCTGTGCGCTTGTCGCCAAAGTCCACGCCAAGCAGCTTGCCCTTGGTTTGTTTGAGTGTTTGCATATTTTACCTCTTGATCATGCGGCGCATGGTATTGATCACGCCCTGGTAGAAATTGTCGTTTTCGGTTTCGTTGTGCGGCTCGTGTCTCATGCCCTTAAAATACATGGAGGTAAGCTCGCTCGCACCCGCCTGGCGCAGGCGGGATGCCACGCAGCGCACGCCCTTGCCGAAGTTGCCCACGGGATCGTCCTCGCCCGAAACGATCAGCATAGGCAGGGAAAGCGGCATTTTCTTGGCCCAGTCCTTGGCGGAAACGTAGCCAAGCAGCGTAAAGAGCGTTAAGTAGCCGTTGACGGTAAAGCGGTAGGAGCAGAAGGGATCTGCATTGTATGCTTCAATGACCGCGCGGTCACGCGTCAGCCAAGCGTTTTTGATGCCCTCTGCGGCAAACGGCTTGTCGTAAGAGCCGAATGCGATGTTGTAAAGCAGTCCCGAGCGGTTGTACTTGCCAAAAAGCCCCAGCACACGGCAAAGCAGCTTACCCGCACCCGTGGGCGCCTCGGGGCCTGCCGTGCCGGAAATCACGGCGGCATTCCATGCATCCTTGTATTCGGTCAGCGCCCAACGCGCGATAAAGGAGCCCATGCTGTGACCGTACAGGATGATGGGCAGCGTGGGGAAGGTGCTTTTGATCCAGCCGTTGACCGCATAAACGTCCTTGACCAGACAGAGCGCGGGATTCTTTGCGTCGGTAATGTAGCCAAGCTCGTCAGCGTTTTTGGCGGTGTGGCCGTGGCCCAAGTGGTCGTGGCCGACAACGGCAAAGCCCGCATCGCACATGCGCTGGGCAAAGGGCTCGTAGCGCAGGGCATATTCGCACATGCCGTGCGAGAGCTGAATGACGCCAATGGGCTGCTCGGGTGTCCAGCACCAGGCAGCAAGGGTATGGATCCCATCAGAGGAGGGAAGAGAGAATGCTTTTGCAGTATATTTCATGGTTTCCTCCTTATTTTCCTGCCGTCAAAGAGATCAGCAGCTTGAGATTGTCGGGTTGTACCTTGGCTTCGTGCGCGGCCTTGTTTCGGTGCAATTCGCCGCATTTTGTACAGCAGTGAATGATCACGTAGCCCTTTTTGGGATCGGGCTCTACGCGCACAGGCTCCATCTGCCCACCGCAATCGCTTGCGCGGTCACCCGGAAAGACGTCGAGATGCATCGACCACAGGCAAAAGGGGCAATGGTTGCGTGAGGTATAGCCCAGCGGCTGCACCTCGCGCCCGCAATGCGCGCAGATAAAGCCGTCGTCGTTTTTGGTAAATCGCTTTTGCTCCATGGCAGCCTCCTTTGAAGATCTACCTATATTTTATTATATTTATCAGCCTTTGTCAAGATAGATATTGTGAACATACTATGGAGATAATCCGCGCAGGGGGAGAATGCGAATCATAACTGTTTCTACGCGTTTCCCCCTATAACAAAAGCAGAAGCCCGTAGACTTCTGCCTTCGTTTGTTTATTGTTTTGCCGCTTGGAGTAACTCCTTGTGCAAGGTCGTTTTTGTATTATGTATTCCACCAAGCGTCGGATAAGTATTCGGGCGGGACCTGCTCGGTCTCAAACAACGAAAATGCAATGCCGAGCGCATCAAGCTCCTCAAACCATCTTTGACGTTTGCTTTCGGGCAATTTTTTGCCGCACCAGGGGCAAAAGCAAAGGAGAATGCCGGTGGTATCGGAGTCGGGCAGCGTGTATTCGTCAAATCGTCTGGAGTAATGCACAAGGCCTTTTCTGTCATTCTCTCCAAGAACGTTGCGTTCCATCATGTCACAGCAAAACATCTTCTTCTCCTTTACTTTTTGATTTTCATTGACATTAGAGCACGTTTCGGTGCATAGTGTCAAGGGGCTGCCATGCTCGGCAGCCCCTTTTTGATATATGGATCATTCTCCGACATAAATATCCCCATCGGTGCAATGCACGACCTTGATGGCAGATCCCGCATACCATGGGAAATCCGGTTCTCCGTCTTTTTCAAGGGCATTCCATTCATCCACCGTACCCATATACGTGATCTCGGTCAGGGAGGTGCAGCCGCTGAACACACCGTATGAAAAATACGTCAGGCTGTTGGGTAAGGTTACCTCGGTCAGCGCGGTGCAACCGGCAAAGGCAGCGGGACCGATATCCTTCACACCATGCTCCACAACCACCTTTTCCAAAGCGGTACACTCCGCAAAAGCCCAATAGTCGATCACTTTGATCGATCCCGGAATCTTTGCGACAACCAGCTCGAATGAATAAGCAAAGCCTTCCGCTATAATATAGTTTACAGGCAAACCGTCCCGCTCCTCGGGAATCCACAAGCGATACGCCTCTTGATCCTTGTACTGCGTCCCCCGACTTACAGATATGGATTCCTCTCTGTGATACAGCGAAAGCGGATACACCGGCAGCTCCGAAAAACGCAGATCCATATCGGGATACAAAGCCTTGCGCAGCGCCACGAACATCTCGTGCAGCTTCTGAGTGCCTTCTTCGCCCAGCAGCTCTGTAAACGCATTCTCATCCTGCGTCAGCATAATGTCCATCATGTGCAGTACCGTGCCGTCGTAATGTTCATAATTCTCTTCCACGTAAATCTCTGTCTGATGTCCGATGATGGCGGTGGGCAACAGCAGGGCAACCAGCAAAAGGGCAGCCGCCACGGGGATCCACACGCGCCAAGGACGCGCACGTACACCGCGCGAGGGGTTGTCCACGCGTGCAAGCAGATCAAAATCGATCCCACTCATCCATTGTAAAAGCGTCATACCCGTCATACCGTGTATCCCTCCTTTTCCAAGGCCTCGCGCAATTTTGCCCTTGCGCGGGAAAGGATCTTGAATACGTTGGCGCGCGTGATGCGGTAATAGCGTGCGATCTCGTCCGCGCCTTGCACGTAATAGTAGCGGCGGATGAATATGCTGCAATCACGCTCGGGTAGCTCACGCAAAAACGCGTTGAGAATGCGCGCAAATTCCTGCTCGTCAAGCTGTGTAAACGTGTTTGCTTCGGGATCGGCAACCTCGGCAATCTCATCAAGTGCCAGTATCACCTCGGCACCGCCGCGCTTGGCGCGGTGCAAATGCTCAAAGCGATTGAGTGAAAGATGGCGCGTGATCATCCCAACGTAATATTTCAAGCTGTCGGGACGCGCGGGCGGAATGGAATTCCAGGTGCGCAGCCACGTGTCGTTTACACACTCCTCGCTGTCCTGCAGATTCTGCAGAATGTTTTGCGCAATGCTCATGCAATACGTGCCGTATTTTGCCTCGGTCTGCACGATGGCTTGCTCGTTGCGCTGATTGTACAAATCAATGATCTGTTGGTCTTGCATAGTCGACTCCCTTCGTCTGTTGGATGGGGCAGGCTGTTTCTGCAGGCAGAATGACTGCTCCCTCATATCATAATACCGTAATAAGACGCAGAGTTGACAAAATTGTGGATAATTTTTCAATTTTTTTGCATGGCAGGAGGACGTCGCCACCTACCAAAGATAATACCTTTCGCAACTTGTTTGTTTTATGCAATTGAAAAGGGCTGCGTTGCAGCCCTTTTTAAGAAATCACAAAATGATACAAATCAAGCCGTTGCTGCCCTCGTTGATGATCTTTTCGAGCGTATCCCCGATCTTGGTGCGCGAGGCCTCGGGCATATGCTCGAGCTTTGCGTGCAGCCCCTCGTTGACAAGCTCGTAAAGGCTCTTGCCGAACATGTTGGATTCCCAGATCTTTTTGGGATCCTCCTCAAATTCGCGCAGCATGTACTTGACCAGATCCTCGCTTTGCTGCTCGCTACCCACCATGGGGCTGACCTCGGCAGAAATATTGGCGCGGATCATGTGAATGGATTGCGCCCCTGCGCGCAGCTTGACACCGTAACCGCCTGCCTGCTTGACGATGCGCGGCTCTTCCAGCGTCATATCCTCGATATCGGGCATGACGATGCCGTACCCCTTCTGCTCGGCATCATGCAAGGCCCCCTCGATCTTGTTGTATTGTTCCTGCACCACGGCAAGGCGGCGCAAAAGCGCGATCAGCTCCTGCTCGCCCTCAATGTCAAAGCCGGTCAGCTCGCTGATGACCTGATAATACAGCCCGTCGATGGGAGAGAGCGAGATGCGCACCTTGCCCGTGCCAAGGTCAACCGTGTTGATCTCGGCAGATTTGACGTATTCGTTGTCGCCAAGATCGGCAAAGGCCTGCTTGACATCTCCGATCTTGTTCACGCGATCGGCACATTTGCGGATCGAGGAGAGAAGGGAAAGACGAATGGGATGCTCGGCGTCCAGGGCGCGCGTCCATTCGGGCAGGTGCAGCGCGATCTCGGCTACGGGGAATTCGTGCAGCACAAGCTCTAAGATGTGGCGGATATCCTCTCCGTCCAGCTCAAGGCAGGATACCAGCGCAACGGGAACACCGTATTTTTCCTCCAGCGCAAAGGCCAGATCCATGGCACTCTCGGAGGTGGGATTGACCGAATTGAGGATCATGGCAAACGGCTTGCCAAGCGCCTTCAGCTCACCCACGATGCGCTCCTCGGCCTCTACGTAACTCTCGCGCGAGATGTCGCCAATGCTGCCGTCGGTGGTGATCAGCATACCGATGGTGGCATGCTCGGTAATGACCTTGTGTGTTCCCATCTCAGCCGCCTCAACAAAGGGCATGGGCTCCTCCTGCCAGGGCGTGCGCACCATGCGCGGCTGACCGTTTTCAATGGTTCCCAGCGCCTCGGGTACGATATAGCCCACGCAGTCGATCATTTTGACGCGCAGCGAGGCGCAATCGTCGATCTGAATGGGAACGGCCTGATCGGGAATGAATTTCGGCTCGGTGGTCATTACGGTTTTGCCGGCAGCCGATTGCGGCATTTCGTCACGCGCACGCTCGCGCGAGTACCCTTCACCGATGTTGGGCAGCACGAGAGCTTCCATAAAGCGTTTGATAAAGGTGGATTTCCCGGTACGTACGGGGCCAACTACCCCGATATAGACGTCGCCGCCCGTACGCTCGGCAATATCTTGATAAATGGAATGTTCAGGCATAATGAATGCATCCTCCCCTGATTTGTTTCGCTATAATTTATGAGGGAGAGGGCAAAGTTAGAACAGCGAATGGAAAATTGCTTGACTTTTGCGGCGCGGACAAGCGCCCCCCGAGTGTCATCCTGAGCGAAGCAAAAATCCCAATCCGTCATCCTCGAGCGCAGCGAAGGATCTTGATTGGGATTTTTGCGAAGTCGAAGTTTTGGTGAGGGAGCGGCACGGTGGCCGCGAGCCGATCCAAAACCGACGAGGGAAATCGCGAAAGCGATTTAACGAGGAAGGGATCTGCGATGGCTTTTTCAATGCTTGTTCAGCTCTTGTTACATTCTCAAAGCGATCCCAAACCGATTAGTTTCAAAGGTTACTTTGCACAGGCAGGCGTGTCATAAATCGCTTACAGATCCCGCCTGCGGCGGTTTTGCTGCACTCCTTGTCCGCTTGCGGACATTCCGTTCCGCAAAACTTCGACTCCGCCCCCGCCAAGATCCTTCGCGGCGCATCCCTTTGTCTATCATTCTAGAGCGCAGCGAAGAATCTTGGCAAAGGGATGCTTGCTCGAGGATGACAAGCGGGGGCTGCGCTCAGGATGACACTCGGGGTGACGTTCGCTCGGACGACACAATGGTCGCCCCTACAGTGATCCTCGCAACAAAACCGCAGGGGTTTTCCCTGCGGTTTTATCACTTTATTTTTACTTCTTGAGTGCAATCGCTTTCTTTGCCTTGTCTGCAATGTTTGCGGGTGTCAGGCCGTACATTTCAAGCAGCGGAGGTACCTTGCCGCTTCTGCCGAATACGTCCTCGGTGCCGACACTCAGAACGGGGACGGGACAGCCTTCGCAAACTGCCTGTGCAACTGCCGCGCCAAGACCGCCGATCACGTTATGCTCCTCAGCCGTGACAATCGCGCCGGTCTCTGCCGCTGCCTTGCAGATCAGCTCTGCATCCAGAGGCTTGAGCGTGTGAATGTTGATCACTCTTGCATCAATGCCCTCACCGGCCAGCATCTCAGCCGCCTCCAGCGCCATGGATACCATGTAGCCGGTTGCCACCAAGGTTACGTCCTTGCCGTCGCGCAGCACCACGCCCTTGCCAAGCTCAAACGTGTAAGTCTCCTCGTCATGGATCACGGGCAGCGCGTTTCTGCTGAAGCGGATATAGAAGGGGCCATACGTTTCCAGCGCGCACTTGACTGCCAGTCTTGCCTCCACTGCATCCGCAGGGTTGATGACCGTCATGCCGGGAATGGTGCGCATCAGCGCAAGATCCTCGAGGCACTGGTGCGTCGCGCCGTCCTCACCAACTGCCAGACCTGCGTGCGTCGCACCGATCTTGACATTGAGGTGGGGGTATCCGATCGCGTTTCTGACCTGCTCGAATGCTCTGCCTGCCGCGAACATGGCAAAGGAAGAGGCAAACGCGGTCTTGCCTGCTGCTGCAAGTCCTGCAGCCACGCAGATCATGTTGCCCTCTGCAATGCCGCAATCAAAAAATCTGTCGGGGTAAGCCTTTTTAAAGGTTACGGTCTTGGTCGCTTCCGCAAGGTCTGCGTCCAGAACCACAAAATCATATTGCTCAGCAAATTCCACCAGTGCCTTGCCGTATACGTCTCTGGTGGCTACCTTATCGCCAATCTTATACATTTTCTCAGTCCTCCTTTGCGCTCAGCTCTGCCACGGCGGTCGCATACTGCTCATCGTTGGGAGCAGAGCCGTGCCACTTGACCTGATTTTCCATAAAGGAAACGCCCTTGCCCTTGGTCGTGTTCATCACGATGGCACTGGGAGCGCCCTTGACAGCCTTGGCCTTTTCCAAAGCCTCTTCGATCTGTGTGAAATCATGACCGTCAATGGTCTGTACGAAGAATCCGAAGGCCTCCAGCTTGGATTCAAAGGGAGCAGGGCCGATGACCTCTGCAACAGGGCCGTCGATCTGCAGGCCGTTGGAGTCGATGATCAGACACAAATTATCAAGCGCATAGTGCGCTGCAAACATGCAAGCCTCCCAGATCTGGCCTTCCTCGCTCTCACCGTCGCCCACGATGGCATAGGTGCGGTAATTCTTGCCGTCGATCTTGGCAGCCAAAGCCATGCCACAGGCAGCAGAGAAGCCAAGTCCCAGCGAGCCTGTGGACATATCCACACCGGGGATGTGCTTCATATCGGGATGCCCCTGCAGAATGGAATCGTGCTGGCGCAGCGTCGAGAGCAGGGATTTGTCAAAATATCCGCGCTCGGCAAGTGCGGCGTAGAGTGCGGGTGCGCAATGTCCCTTGGACAGCACCAGTCTGTCGCGATCGGGATCCTTCGGGTTTGCGGGATCGATGTTCATGTGGTCAAAATACAGGTATGCCAGAAGGTCGGAGATCGAAAGCGATCCGCCGGGGTGACCTGATTTGGCAGCGTGCGTGCCTTCCAGCACGCCAAGACGAATGGCCGTAGCCTTTTCCTTGAGCATTTGCAGCTTTTCTGTGTTCATGGGACTTTCCCCTTTCGTTGCAACTTTTTATCACTTTATTATACCATTGAAACACCGCGCTTGTCAAGGCACAAGGGGTATTTAGACCAAGATATTTGTGTGAATCATTGCGGTATGATCAAAAGCGATGTCGCATCTAAGGGGTGTGATCGCCTTCAAACGACGGAGCAGTACCATAGTGCCGCTTGCTCCGCCGGCATCGAACGAAAAAAGCCACCGTAAGCGGTGGCTGATTTCAACTATTCGTATTCGTGCTTGCCTTTACTCCAGCTTTTGTGCAGATATCCCCAAGACCACAGGTCGAACGGAACAAACAATGGAAAAATGATAATATATAGCGGCATATATAAAATGGTCAGTAGTAGAGTGACCACAGCCATGCCGATCAGATCCATGCGAAATTCACGGCTTTTCAGTATTGTAAGTCTGTCTTGCTTGGGAGCGTATGCGAAGTCTCGCGTGCTGTTAAGATATTCGCGGCGAAGCCTTGGATTGCGTATGCGCCAAATATGAAAGGCTGTAAACAATGTAAAGGGGAGGATCAATCCCATGGCATAGCCTGCAATGATTTTTCCCCATTCTTCTCCTGCCAATGCGTTGGCAACAGTCCGCAGAATGGGATTCCCCAATAAAAGAAGCAACACAATGGCTATCGCGCTGATGGCTGCATACGGCAAAAAATACTTAAAAAACTGTTTCATACGCGCTCCTTTCTCAATCTCGGTCGGACAATAAAATGTGTGAAAAGTGTGAGCTGTCGCAAAGGGTGAAGCCAAAGAAAGCGTCCCCGTTTCCGACGTACTCCACACTTGTCCCTTTTTGATAACTGATCAGCGACGGCACGGGATTGATCAGCAAAATACGCGTGACCGAATCGCTTGACTGTTCGGGGCCGATGGGGAAGTACAGATACCGAAGGCGTTGTTCGCTGTAGGTTTGATCGGGTGTTTTTATGATGTTGTAGTGAAAAGGCGAGCGGTCGGCAAAGCGCGCGCCTTGCCCGCGAGTCAGGGTTAAGGTATAGGCGTAGCTGTTTAAAAAGTGTAGGGTGGCGCGGCGGTGAGGACATGCCAAAAAATGGACGCAGTAAGTTTTTTGTGCGGTCGTAATTATCCATTCCGGACATCGCGTGGGTATGAATACCGACAAAAGCGCAGATGTATGCTGCTCAAAGGCAAAGCCGTTCTGCTTGCAAACTTTTTTGATTTGCCGTGTTGACCTGAGACGCAAGAAAAGCGCCCGTGCATACCTGACAGGGGCAAAGCCCGCAAAAAGCAGCAGAGGAATAAGCAGCGTGATTGGTTGAGAATGAAAAAATCCCCATGCCCAAAGCATACACCCTGCAAATATCGCGATGCCGGTGCGAATTCCCAGTCGCAGAATTGTTTTGCCAAGGTCTGCGGGAATTCGATTGTGAACAGATGTAAGCATGTGGCAAAGCTCTTCAAGGGAGCCTAAACTTTCCGTTGTCAGCTGTAATGCTTTTTCTTCGGAAAGCCCCTTTAACAAAAGACTGTAATAGCGGTCTTCCATGTGTTCCAGATACTCTTGCTCGGCTTGCCTTCTTGCCTTTTTGGAGCGAATGCCGCGGCAAATGTGTTTTGCTGTCCGTTGCATTTCCTGCTCGATCGACAGATCGGGCTTACTCATTTCCCAACACCTTGGAAACGCTGCCGGAAAACAGCGCCCATTCGTCCAGCTTCAAGCGTAATTGCAGGCGGCCTTTGGCGGTAATGTGATAGTATTTACGCTCTTTGCCGCTTTCGCTGACTTGTCTGTATGCTTCAAGCAATCCATCCTTTTCCATTGCATGCAGAATCGGATAAAGCGATCCCTCGCTCATGCGGAATACCGAATCGGATCGGACTTCAATCTGTTGAATAATCATATAGCCGTACATATCTTGCTCGGAAAGCAGATGCAGGATCATGGTGCCTGTTGAGCCTTTAAGCAGTTCTTTGCTGATTTTCATACGTATGACTCCTTTTTTTGCACTATCGAATTAAGATGCATCGAATAACGATGTATATAGTATAGCATAAGAATAAGGGCATGTCAAGAGCCGGAATAAAATTTCTATTTACCAAATTTGATAAAATGTTGATTTTGGAAATTCCGCATTGAAAAAATAAGCGAACGATGCAGATGCGCATTGCAAAGGCGTCCCCTTCGGGGACGCCTTTGCCGCGCGCGTACGAACCGTATTGTTATCCAATATGGGGTGAATTCCTAAGGGGAACGTTAAAACGCACCTGATAAATGCCCTCCTGAATCGCGATATTTATCTGATTACTTCATCCGTATAGATCTCGCCCTTGTCGTTGTTGAACACCACGCGCTTGGTGCCGTCGGGGTACAGCGTGATGCCGCAGCCGATGAAGGAGTTGCCCTTTTCGCGGTCAAAGATGGGCTTTGAGCCGATGATGGCGGTGCAGGGCTGGCCTTGGTGGTCAAAGTCACAGCCGGGCGGGCAGATTCTGACCGTGTGGTGGTGGCCGTACAAGAGAAGATCGGGCTTCATTTGGGCAGCAAGCCTTGTCCACGTGCCGTAAAGCTCCTGCTCAATATCAAAGGGAGGGGGCTGGATATGCGTAAAGCCGATATGCGAGACGATCAGGCGATACTTGACGCCCGGCGCATCGAATTCCTTGTTTGCGTTGGCAATGACCTCTTTGAGATATTCGGTCTCGGCCAGACGGAATTGATGGAAGCAGACGGTGCGGCCGTATTCAATGCTGGAATCGTCCTTATCCTCACCGCAATCCATCAGAAGCCCCCACACGCAGCCTGCGCGGAAGGTATAGTAGGTGCGGCCGTCCTTGATCGGAATGTAGTTCGGCATATCCTCGGCATGAATGCCGCGCGTGTCGTGATTGCCGCGTGCAAACGCCACGGGGCGCTGCCCCTTGGTAATGCCTGACGCGATCTCGCAGATGGCGTTGAAGTTGCGCACGTCACCGCTGTGGTTGGGAATATCACCGTTCAGGATCAAAAGATCCAGCTCGTCGCCAAACAACTGTCCTGCCGCGATCGGCTCTGCCACCAGATTGTGTGCGTCCGCGATGTGGTAAAGGTGGATCTCGCCCTCGGCCTTGACAGGCTTGAAGGGCAGCGTGAGCGTTCGCTCGTCCTCGGAGGTGGGATAATAGGGCTTGCGCTCAATCATTTTGCGGTATACGACCGTATATTCCTTGGCCTCGTCCAGCACGGACATGGGCAAAATCATGCGGTGCATGTTGGTATTTGAGCGCAAAATGCCGTTGCAATGGTCAAAGTAGGTATGCTCGCCCACCTTGATCCAAACGATCACCTCTGCGTCAAAGGGAACGAAAACGTGGTACTCGTCACCCACCGCAAAAACGGTCGGGTAAGTCAGCATATATGCGGGAAGGGAGGGAGTCGTCATATCATTTACCGCCTTTCTCTTGGTTAATACTGTCCGTATTTGTGCGCTGCTCTGTACATAGCCAGCACGTTTTCCACGGGGGAATTGTCCTGAATGGAGTGCGTGGGGGCAAAGTGGTAGCCGCGCACCGCCATCATGGTTTCAAGGGTTTCGCGGCAGACCTGCTCGGTCTCGGCTGCCGTGCCGTAGGCAAGCGGGCCTGCGGTGGAAATGCAGCCGCGGAAATTGAGCCTGCCGCCAAAATGCTCGGCAAGGTAGGCAGGGGACATATTGGCCGCCTCGGGCTGCAGAGTGTCCACGCCGCGCAAACCAAGTCCGATCAGATCCTCGTAAACCCACGAGCTGCTGCCGCAGGAGTGCATCATAGAGGGAAGACCGTGCGCGGTGGCAAGATCGATAAATTGCTTGTGAATGGGCTTGATCTGCTCCCTGTAAAGGTCAAGGCTGATCATGGGTGCGATCTGCGTGCCGAGATCCTCGCCCAGCCACACGAAATCAATGTGTCCGCGGCATTTGTCCAGAAGTCGCTCCATGTGCGCCAGCTGAAAAGCGGCACGGCGGCGCATAAAGTCCATGGCGGCCTCGTCGTCAAGGATGAGGTGGCAAAGCACGTCCTCCATGCCCATGATGCGACCGTTGGAGTTGATGATGTCGGGAACGCCGGGATCGCCCACGTAAAGCGCGTACTTGCCGCCGTAGCTTTTGGCGCGGGCAAGCGCGGCATCGTAGTCAAAATGATCTGGATTTGGGATGGGAAAAGCGTCAAACAGCTCGTCCTCTGCGTCCTTTAAGGGAAAATCGCAAAAATCCCAGTAGCCGCCGCTGGCATGCTCCACCCAGCGCATGATGCAGCCCTCCAGCTGATTGACCATGCGGCCGTCGGGAACGGGATGCAGCTGCGGCCCCGTGTAGGGCGCGGTAATGGGACGCGTATCCACACCCAATGCCTCATAAAGTCCCTCCATGTCGTGCGGCGCGATGCCGAGAGCCGCGCAAAGGCGCGCGTGAATGCCTGCGTTGGCATCGTAGCCGATGGGAACGCGGTCGGTTTTTTCAAATTCAAAGGTCTTGCGCACGCGCCGGCGCGAGGTCATGGTTTCGTTGGCTTTTTCTAAGATCATTGTCCGAGGCTCCTTTTGCTTGGCTACATGTCCTGCATCAGCAGGGGACATGGCTCGTGTGCCTTGTATGCGCGCACATATTCGCACAGCCATTTGTAGTAAAGATCACCGTGACCGCCCTGCATGGGCTCAATATCGCGGCTGAATTCCTGGTTGAAGTTGTCGGTAAACACGTATCTGCCGCCCACGCAGAAAAGCTGCGCGCACCATTCGTTCCACCAGGTCAGCGTCACGATCTTGGGATGGACGTCAAAGGCGGTCTGCCATTGTGCGTGCCAGAAACGGCCGCCCTGTCTGCCGTGTGCGGTGGTGGTGTCGGACATGTAGGTGGCTTGCATGGCCACGGATACACCCACCTGCTCGGCATTGCCGTCTGCATCGTAGCAGACCGTGGTGCGGTTGTCGGGTTCAAGGTAACTCCACTGTCCCGCTCTCACCTTGCCCTGCAGGCCGTACATGCCGCGCGTGGTAAAGAGGTCGGTTTCGCTTGTTTTGTAGTTCCAATGCAGGATAAAGGGCTTGCCGTCGCGGTACACGAAGCAATCCTTCCATTTCTCCTGCCCGTAAAATTTCTCGTAAAATACGGGGAATGCGTCGGGGGAGTTGGGCCACATGACCACGTAAGGCGTTTTGAGTCCCTCGGCGCGCATCTCGACGATGGTATCAAGCAGCGCGATGGAGGAGTATTCCACGTGGCTGTCCCAAAATGGCTTGTTGTTGACTGTGTTGCCGCCCACGAAGGTAAAGTCCGCGATCAGAAAATCCACGCCCGCCTGTTGCAAAAGCGTCAGATTGCGGCGCAGCGCCGCCTTGTCGGTCGAGCGGTAATAGCCCTGCGCGGGCTTGCCCCAGTAATGGAAGGCACCGATATCGTTATGCTGCTCACTTGCATCCCCAAAGCCGTATTGCTCACTCCAGCCGTATTTCTCGGTCATTTCGGTGACGTTGGGTACATTTTCAATGGGAGTATGGCCGCTGCCAAGCACAGCGTTGAACCACATGGTGTAGCAAATGCCCACCAGATCGGAGCGGTTGGTAATATCAAGACCGTAGCTCATGCTTTTTCTCCTTGTCTGAGTTGATTTACGTATACATTATATCATAAACAAAAACGGTTTTCAATACGGTCGGAAGAAAAAAGAAGCAGATCGATCAGGCTGCACAAATAGCGGAAAATTGGAAAAAGGGCCGAATCATTGCTTTGACTCAGCCCTTTCATTTTTCAGCCCCATAGGGTGGTTTTCTGCTTGGATGATCAATCTTCCTTTTTGGATTTTTTGACGTCAATGATCCAGCAGACCGCGTTGGTGATCAGGGAGATCACGTTAATGGCCAAAAAGGCGATAAACAGCGGTGTGGTCTGCTGCATAAGAGAGGTGACCGACCAGACGATTGCGCCCAGCGAGGTGATCAGGCACACGATCCAGAAAAAGCTTCCGTTTTCTTTCATACCTTTCCCTCCGATCAGCCCCAAAAGCGCATCAGCATCATAATGCCGACCGTTATGATGGACGCAAGCGTGGCAAACATGGCAATAAACACGTGAATATTCTCTTTTCTCATGTGATCCTCCTTTGCGTAACAGACAAATGATTATTCCCAAACGTACTCTATTTGTTTCGGGTAGATAATGATCCGCCCTCCCCACGATCTCCTCTTTCCAAAGAGTGTGAAATGCAACGTCATCGCATCAAAGGAATCGATCGAATATTTGAACATGACCAAATCCTGATTTTCCAATGGAGCAATGGTATCATAAAAGTCTTTTTCTTTTCTTCCGTGCTTCAACTCTAACGCCAAGCACTCACAGTCCAAGAATTTGATCGTCAGCTTCTTGAAATCATCAAACCACGGTACGTCCGATGAGGTTGCAGAGCCGCAGTATTGTTCCAAACCGTCAAAGGTCAGCGTCAGAATGCTGTTATCATATACAGCGACAAATGAGCAATCATGCATGGCATCGGCATGCTCAAATATCTCTCCCTTGTTCTTGATTGAAAACGTTTGCATCTTCATATTCACCATTCTCTCCATTCCTCGGTCACGTCATCCTCCGCATCGGTCAGGCCGCAGGCCACGGCGCTGCTTTGAATGATTTCGCAGATGGCCTCGCGTTCATCTGTTTCCAAGAGGCAGAAATCTGTTTTTTCATTGAGCTCATTGAGCGCCAGCACCAGCACCCTTACCTGCTCCATGATCTCCCGGTTTGCAGGCGCGTGGATGCCCTCCAGCGCATCCAGATATGCAAGGATCAGCTCTTGGCACTTGGCAACGTCCTGCTCCGAATAGCCGCAGATCTCGCAGCCCTGCAAATATTCCATCATGGGTGCGATCACCGTTTTTTGCAGCTGATCCCTGTATTTCTGCATATCCCCCGGCGCAGTCTGCGCCTCTGCAGCATCGAAAACATCATTTCTTCCCGGCATCGCAAACAGCTCCCCGAGCTTGACCTTTTTGAACAATCCAAGCTTATAAGGTTCACAGACGATGACCGAATAAGCATCCATATGCTCCAAGCTGACTACGATGGCATCTGAGGGCTTGCCGTCCGCAGAAGCGACCGTTGCATTCCATGCAATGCCGCTGGCCTTGATGTTTCCCTCGGCTGCCAGCTGTCTGTGGATCTTTCTCAGATCCTCAAGCACGGCCTTTGATTCGGGATGCTCATTTCCGTCGTAGCTTGCGGTCAATTCAACAGAACCATCCATACACATCACCGCAGCATACGGATAAAATTCGCGATATTTTTTCAGCTGCTCCTCTCCGAACGGGAGCAATGCATCAAGTAAGATCTCACACTCATGCTTCGGTGTCATCATTTTTCCCCCTGTTTTATCACTGCTCGTCATCAACGTAAGACATCAGCTGCAGATTCTTGATCTCCATCTTGTGGTAGAACGTACCGATGGTCTCCCATCCCACGTTCATGCCGCCGATATACAGCTCAGAGAGCGAATCCACAGTAAAATATCCGTCCGCCAAGCCCTTTTCCATCATATCCTCCAGATACGGCTTCAGGTCGATCTCAATGTGTACCCACTCGCCGCTTGTGTCGGGCTGTCGGTTTTTGTACAGGGTTCTGCCGCTGTTTCTGTACACGTACTTGGAGCCGATCGAATAGATCATTGCGCCCGAAGCATCCGCCTTACCACCGTCGTAGCCGATATAATGACTGGTTTTATCCTGACGGTTATCAAAAAGCTGAACACCAAACCAACAAAAGTCGTGGGTATCGATGCCTTTTACGTAGAAATACATCAAAAACTGTGCTGCGCGCACCCAGTCGCCGTCAATCGGCGTCTCCATAAGCTCAAGCAGACGAATGTCCATGGAAAGCACCAAGCGGTCAGCGTCGCAGACCAGGAATTTCATATCCTTCGAGGTTTCCAAGGACTGCTTGAAATTATCCTGCTCGATCAAGAGATGCGGCCAGTAATCGCCCTCGATTGCAGGCCTTCCGCGATAATACAGGTCTGTATCAAGCTCAAAGGTCATCACGTTTTGCTCGGGATCATACCCAAAGCTTCTGCCCATGCCGTCCGTGATCACGGTAGGCGCACTCTCTATGCGGTTTTCCACAAGACAAGGGCCCGAATCCCATTGGACAAGTCGCCAGACGGGATAATTTGCTTCGCCGCCGTAAAAATCATGCTCATCCAAAACGGAAAATACATCTCCGTTATCATGATCCTTTTGAGAGATCAGCTGTATACCGTCTGTAAAAGTAAGGTCCGGAATAATCTGCATATCCTTTTTCTCCTCCGGTGCGGTTTCTGTATCCGCGGTCGTGTCTGCTGAGGTCGTGGCTTGCGTGTCGGGCTGTGTGTCAGCTTGCGTTTCGGCTTGTGTAGCTTTGTCCGAGGTGTCTGTGGGTGTTTCGATGGGCGTATCTGCAATACAGCTGCAAAGGCTGATCATCAAGCTGCCCAAGAGTACCCAGATTAAAATGTTTTTCATATGTGATCTCCTTTCTTGGTAATTCCGGAATGATCTTATGCGATCTCACCCGAAGGCGGTGTCAGATCCGCTTCATATCCCGTCGGCAGTCCCATCACGGGATAGTCGTCCTCGGTGAAATCGACCTTTTGAATGTTGAAGAAGCGGGGAGCAGGGGTAACGTGCTCGTTATGCTCCTTCATGCCGTGATACGCGCACCAGATCTCGCTGCCGTCGGGAGATGCAAAGAAGGATGCGTGTCCGGGGCCGTACAGGCCGTTTCCGTGAATGAGCAGCGGCTTTTCGTGCTTTTTCCAGTTTGCGGCATCGCAAAGAGAGCCGCCCGTATGCTCCAGCACGCCAAGGCAGTAATGATCCGACCAGCAGCCGTTTGCCGAATAAATGATAAACAGCCTGCCGCCTCTTTCAAGGAAGAACGCGCCCTCCACAATGGCAGAGTTGCCTATGTAAGGCTTGACAAGCTCCCAATCCAGCTCTGCGCGTGCGATCGTTGCATAATGCTTGCCGCAGGTGTAGGGATTTTCAAGGTCGCAGATATCCAGCACCTGCCCATGGACGGAATCTACACGCGAGGAGCAGAGATACTGCACGCCGTCGGGAGCTGTATACACGGTGGGATCGATCGAGAAAGTCTCGGGAAAAGGCTTACCGCGGAAGATCCATTCGCCCTCGAAGGGATCTTCCGACGGCCCTTCCATGACGAAAATGCGCTTCTGGCCGGGCGCGGGATTCATTCTGCCGCTGGTATAAATATACCATTTTCCGTTGGATCCGCGATGCATCTCGGGCGCCCAGATATCTCCCCAGATGCCGTCGCGCTCACCGTTCGGGGTGTAAATGATGCGGGAATCTCCGTCGGTAACAATGCATGCCGCGCGTCGGCTGCGGAACAATTCAAGCCTTGTGCCGCGCGTGAAAAGCGCGTAGTAATAGCCTGTGACGGGATCGTAGGTCATAAAAGGATCGGGGGCGTCGAATGGAGAAATGGGATTTCTGAACGTGTTCATATGTTACCTCTTTTCTGCTATCGCGAAGCTTTTATTTATTATAACATAGATTCTTGATGGTTTCAACTGTTTTTCTCGGTCGGATCACGCGCATCACAGCACCTCGATATGATAAAGGGACATAAAATAGAAATGACAAAGATCCTGCTTTGCCCGATCGCTGATCCTGACGGCGGTGCGGCGCACCTTACCGCCCCAGTCCAATTTCAACGGCTTGGTCACGGCTCGGATGCGCGCAACCAGCGTTTCATACGTTTCATAATCGTCCAAATCCGTACACTCCACGATCCCCGCAGGATGTTTTTCGGTATCCTTTTCATATTCCACCTTCGCAGGGAAATACAAATACAATCCGCATACGGATTCGGGGAATTGCGTCACCCCAAAAGAAGTGGAGAGCTGATCCTTCCACGGCACAAAGCAAAACGTATCCACGTAGGGGCAAGGCTCGCTGAAATCCGGCACGCTCAATCTGTCAGTAGGTCGATACGTGCAATTTTCAAGATGCGCGGTGATACCTGTGGAAAAGCTGACGATATCGTAATCGGTGTCCCAGATCAATCTTTCACCGTGTTTCAGTTTTTCATATAAGGCATCGTAGGTCAAAAGAAAATCGTTTGGGTTGCTTTCTACGTAATTTCTCCGCACACCCGTGTCTACCACGACGTGGTGAAAGCCTTGCAGGATCTGCCGAAGCTCGTCGGGAGTCACGATGAAATGAAGCTTTTTGGGGGATAAATCATAGTATTGCATCCCTTCACCTCCCTCTTTCCTTTTTGCGCGCCTGCTCGTTTAAGTATTCCGCGCCTTTTATAATATCAGGACGGAGAAACCGATCGTAGTATTCTTGCGGTGAATAATCATTTAATATTTCATTGGTCACATTCCACCAATAATCACGGCCTCTGCACAAATGTCCCAGACGCATACAGCCCGCGTCATATCTTAATGCAAGCTTGGCTGTTTCCAGCGTCAGTTTATCTTTGTAATATCCGTTCAGATCATAAAGAGCGATGCACCCCAGATTGAAGGTGAAAGAATAATCGTCGGAAGAGTTGAACATCGACTTTTGCATTTCGAATACGCAAGCTACCTTTTTGTCATCTGAATATTTATAAAAAAGCGTCCCTTTTCCGCTTCTTTTGTAACCGTACACAAGCAGATCTTGGGCGATACTTGACAAAACGTATTCGTATATTGATGCCATATCCATAATGCCACCGCCTTTCTGAGAGTATTATATCACACAATCATAAATAAATCAAGGCGAAGCCTTGCATATCATCAACACGAAGTGTTGTATATCATCCGCAACTTGTTGCGGCATATCATCAATGCGAAGCATTGCATCTCATCAGCCCGAAGGGCTGCATGGAATCACGGCAGCGCCGTGCATGTCCTCATCCCGAAGGGATGTATGGAATCAATTCGAAGGTGGTGAGGTTGGATACGCGCTTCGCGCGATTCCATGCGCGACTTCGTCGCAATTCCATACAACGCGCGAGCGCGTTGATGACATACCAATCCTTCGGATTGGATAAAAAAATCCGAGAACGATGTTCTCGGAATTTTTTTGGCAGAGGCGGTCAATTTCGAACCGTATGCCTAATTTTTTTGAAATCGATCCATGTTTTCAAGTCAGCGGATACACTTATCCCTTGGCGATGATGGGAGCCAAAAGTTGTCCGAGGTCTGTCGGGCTTTCACACCATGCTTGCAAGCTAATATCTTTTTCATGTAGTTTCATCCTCCATTCTATGCGACTTTACGGCAGATCAACGCCGAAAGAAGTTACGGAAGTATCCCATTCGGTTGCTGTTTCGGTTGCATAAGAACCGCTGTATCCGAGACAAATGCCCGAATCGGTGAGCCAAAACGTTTCGGACATATATCCGCCGGATGTGGTGTATTCTTTGGTATCAAATCCTGCGATCTTCTGCGATCTGCCTGTCGAAGCAATCGTGGTACTGCCGTTGTTGGGATCGTTATTCGCATAAATATTTGCCGAAGCAATATACGCAAAGCTTTGACTGATCATTTGGTCATACTTCGCGTTACTACCGGTATAGAACGAATCAACTTCCCATGCACCACCGTCGTATCTTGTGTAAAATACGTAGTTGTCATTTTCCGCATTATACTTGAAATACTTTTCCGAGGTTCCGGCTTTAGATACGTTGCAGTAATAATAATCGTTTCCGATTTTGATGCTCGTCGTTGTACCGCCGGTTTGGTCTTCCATTACGAGTTTGACATTAGTCGGTAACTCATAAGATGTCGGTGCGTTCACTCCGACTGCACCGCCTGTCGTGATAGGATCATTCTGCGTGCCGGGATTGTCATTGCCACCGGGTGTGCCGATATCGCC
>JAZUSJ010000027.1:0-7812 GCA_045606685.1 Eubacteriales bacterium | reverse complement strand
ATGCTGTTGCCAAAAGAAGGCTCATCCGAGAAAAAGCCTACCAGCGTGTTCCCGAAATATTTGGCATAATGCGCGTAATGCGGCTCGTATACGGCCTCCAGCAGCACGCGGCAAGATTCCTCGGAAACCATATCAATATAGTTGGGGCGATTGCCGCGACGCGAGTTGGTATAGATATATACGCGGTACAAGCCTTCGGGAACGTCAAAGAACACGCACCCGTGATCCAACGTAGGCGTCAGATCAATATAGCCGCCCGTCATGCGTTCGCCCTCGTCGGTGCGCTTGAACGCGTACACGCCAAGGATCTCATCGTCCTCCCACGTCGTGCTGACCAAAAAAGAGGTATCGGGCGCAGGCCCCATGACGTCGATATGATCCTCGATGATCTCGCGTTGACGCAGATGAGGATACTTGGTTTCGATCAGACCGTTGGCATATCCCGTGGGATATCTCTTGTCGTCCAATATCCAGACCTTCATGCCGCGCTTTTCGCACTCAGCAAGGATCACATCCATATCCGCCCACCAACCGGGACCGCAGAAATCGGGATGCGGGCGGGATTCCACACAAAGTGCGCGGCATCCGCTGTCATAAATGCGCTGTACCTGCGCAGGGATCCTGTCGCGGTGCGTGCCATGCTGCCAATAAAACGGAAGCAGATAATTCTCTTCCCGTCCGTTCAGCACCTCATGCAGTCTTGTGTCCTTCATACAACATCCCCCGTGTATCAGCCAAGGGTTTCAGGCAGCTTTTTACCGCCAAGCAGATGGAAATGCAGATGCTTAACGCTTTGGCAGCCGTCCTCGCCGCAGTTTGTGATCACACGATAACCGTTTTCCAGACCGCACGCCTTTGCAACGGCAGGGATCGCTTCAAAGATCTTTGCCACGTAAATGCTGTTTTCAGCCGTAACGGCATCTGCGCTGTCCATATGCTGCTTGGGAATCAGCAGCACGTGTACGGGTGCCATGGGGGCAATATCATAAAAAGCATAGACGTATTCGTCCTCATAAACCTTTTTTGAGGGGATCTCCCCCGAAAGTATTCTGCAAAACAAGCAAGCCATAATAAAACCTCCTTTACAAACGTGCTTGAATATGATATAATTGTAGCATAACAGAACGTATTTGTCAACAAAAGAAAGGACATATCATGCCATATTCCGCATATCCCGATCTGTGGGAATATCTCAAGCATACAGATAAGCACGTTGTCATGTACGGCATGGGCAACGGTGCAGACAAGATCCTTGCCGTGGCAGAATCCAAGGGCATTGCGATCCGGGACTTTTTTGCCAGCGACGGCTTTGTGCGCGGTCACAGCTTTCACGGCAAGCGCGTGCTGTCATATTCCGAGGCAAAGGAAAAATACGGCGCGGATCGCATGATCGTGCTGCTTTCATTCGCCACCTCCCTGCCCGACGTCATGCAAAACATCCTGCGTATTGCGGGTGAGTGCGAGCTGTACGCCCCCGACGTCCCCGTATTCGGCGACAATTTGTTTGACGCCGCCTTTTACGCTGCGCATAAGGCGCAATTTGACGCAGCTCGCGCGCTGCTTGCAGACGAGGAATCCGTGCGCGTTTTTGATCATATCATTTCATATAAGCTTTTTGGGGATCTCAAATTCCTTTTGGCAACCGAAAACGATCCCGACGAGTCCTTCGGACAGATCCTTTCCTCGCACACCTTCCGCACGGTAGTCGATCTGGGTGCTTACAACGGTGACTCGGCACGTGCGCTTGCGCCTTATGCACCGTCATTGCAAACGCTTTACGCACTTGAACCCGATGCGCGAAACCACCGCAAGCTTTGCGCATATGCTGAGCAAGAAACACGATTTTCGCTGATACCGCTGCCTTATGCAGCATGGAATGAGAACACAACGCTTTATTTTGATGCCTCGGGCAACCGCAACGCTGGTGCGGCACAAAACACCTCCAGCGTGCTTTTGCCGCGCACGGGCAAGGTCAAGGAGGTGGAGGCGCGTACGGTGGACAGCATTCTTGCAGGAAAGGCTTGCGATTACATCAAATTCGATGTGGAAGGCTCGGAGGCCGAGGCCCTGATGGGCTGCAGGCAGACCATTGCCTCGCACGCTCCCGCCCTGCTGGTTTCCTGCTATCACCGCAGTGAGGATCTCTATGCGCTGCCGCAGCTTGTGAATGAATTAAACCCCTCATACCGCCTGTACCTGCGCAGATTCCGCTATTTCCCCGCATGGGATATCAATTTGTATGCAGTAACATAAAATAATCGCAAATAAATGTTGCATTCTCACGCTTTTTATGCTACAATGTAGAGTGGATGAGGAATCATTCAAAAAAATACGTAAGGAGACTATTCTGATGAAAGAGATAATCGAAAAGCTTGGCGTAAAAGAAAACCGTTTTTGGGGCCTTGCAGCTATTCTTCCCTTTATTCTGCTGATCATTGACATTCTTTGGTGGGATAAGCTCAGCAAGGAGGAAAAACTTCAATCGCTAACCGTTCTGATCGCTTTTGCTCTTGTTTGCGTGGTAAACATTATTCCTATCATTGGACAGATTGCTTCCATCGTGATGCTCGTATTCTACATCATCGCGATCGTCAAGTTCTTCCAGGGTGATCTTGGCTACAAGATCCCGATAGCAGATGCCATCGCTGCAAAGTTTGTTAAGGACTGATTTCCGAACAAAACCGGTTTTTTACTTAACAGTAACACAAAAATCGCTCGTGCCGAGGCACGTGCGATTTTGTTGTTTATTCTTAATCCTCGGGGGCTGCGAAGAATGCGCCTGCGGGGTTACCGTAGCTGTTGCACAGGTTGATCTGATTGCCATAGAAGTTGTTGGCAATACCGTTGTAAACAACACCGTTCTTCATGCTCGTAGAGCATGTTACCGTGATCTGGTTGGGAGCGGTGATCTCTGCTGTAATGGTCGTACCCTTCTTGTTATTGACCGTATAAGCGCTTCTCATGAAAGTAAAGCCGTTGACAGTCGTTCCACCGTCCGAGGTAGTCAGCCCTTCACCCACGTTGGTAAAGGTAATCACCGCAGTCTTGCGATCCTCGGAAAATTCCACAGATTCAAAGATGGGGCCGGTTGCGCTTTCCAGCGTACCTGCGTCACCTCTGACGGCTGCAGCAAGCTTTGCAAGGCGCTGGCCCTGGCCAAACTTACAATCGGGATGCAGGCTGTTGAAGTAGGTATCGTCCGCCCACAAATCGCTGGATACCGACAGATAGCTGTTGGGCAGCGTTTGCGGAATAGCGCCCACAACGCAGCGGATCAGACCGAGATCCATGTAGTGCCAATCTCCCTTATGATCGGGATGCTTTTCGTAGATCGTGGGGAATTCCACCATGTAAACGGCAAAATCGGGGTTGGTCACGTTATGCGTCGAGCGCATATAGTTCATAAACGCGGTAAAGCGCTCAATAAATTCCGAAGCGTGTGCGCGTTGGAAGTCACTCTCACCCTGATACCAGATCAGACCTGCCATAGCGTACTTTTCGAACGGATACATATAGTGGTTATACATATATCTCGCCCAGGTAGCATTGACACCCTCGGGAACAAAAATGCCCTGCTTTTCATTCCACTTGTCACTCTTTACCTCTTCGGCAACCTGATTGGGCAGGAATGCACCCAAGGGCTGGCCGTTGCCGTCGATCTCGATCACACCGACAGGCACCTTGCCCTCGGTCATTTGCACAAGGTTCCATGCAAAGCAGTAGCCGATCGCAGTAAAGCGGCCAACGCTTGTGCTGTCCGGTCTTTCCCACGTGCGGTTATGCACCACGTCGGGGCAGACCTCCTCGGTGCCTCTCTTGGGATAGCCGTGTGCCTCATTCTCATTGAGCGTGTTGTAATGCAGACGGATGGGCAAGGACTCGTCGATCATGTTCTGGCCGTAATTCTCTTTGTCCGTGCTGGACGCGGCAAGATAATTGTTGAAGGAATACGCCACGTTGGACTGGCCAATGACCATATAAACGTCACCTACCAGCACGTCCTCAAACTTGACTTCCTTGGAATCGGTATAAATTCTCATGGCGTTGCCAAGATCGGCACATGCAGCCAGCTTTGCACCAAACTGCAGCGTCCATTCGCCGTTCTCGATCAGCGTCTCGGCAAACATGCCCATGAATTCACCCGAGATCTTCTTTCCGTTCTCGGATGCGGGCGCCCAGCCCCAAACGCGAAGCTTTTCCCCGCGCTGTACCACCATATCCGAGGTAAACACCTTGGAAACGGTAAAGTCGGCAGCGTAAGCGGCATCCAGCGTCTCGCCAATCATCACGTCGGGTTCTTCCGTGGTCACTTCCTCAGTCGTCTCTTGCTCGGTTGTTGCCTGATCACCGGAGTCCGGATCCTCGGTCACGGATTCCTCTGCAGGCTCGGTGGTGGGTTGTTCGGTAGAAGGATCTGTTCCGGGCTTTGTGTTGTCGCAAGCGACTGCGCTCATCAGCATCACGCCGCAAAGCAGGAACAACAGGGTTCTGACGGTCAGTTTCATAGCTTTTTTCCCTTTCATTTTTCATTATTTATATTTCTATTTGTGGATCCTGATCAATTCGCGCGTTCCCGCGAACAAAGCGTCGCACAAAGCGTCAACGTCCTCCCTTGTGTTGGAGGGGCAAAGGCTGACGCGCAGCGAGCAATCCGATCTCTCGGGGCTGAGCCCGAACGCGGTAAGCGCGCGCGAGGTGGCATGTCCGTGTGAGGAGCAGGCTGAGCCGCTGGACACGTAAATCCCCTTGGCAGAAAGATAATGCAGCATGGTCTCGCTCTTGATATCCGGCAGCGTCAGATTGACGATATGCGGTGCGCGATTGCCGCGCGGCAGATTGAGCGTGATCTCGCCATGCTCACCCAGCCTTTGCTCCAGATAGCTGCGCAGCTGCGTCATATGTGCAAGGTCTGCACGCAGCGTGCCTTGTGCCGCGGCACAGGCTGCGCCAAAGCCTGCAATGCCGATGGTATTCTCTGTTCCCGAGCGCATGCCCGATTCCTGTCCGCCGCCCAGCGTGACGGGGATCAGCTTTTTGGCCTTCAACACGTCCGCACTGACGTACAAGGCTCCCACGCCCTTGGGGCCGTGGATCTTGTGCGAGCTGACCGTGACCATATCCGCGCCAATGGCCGCGGGAGAAAAGACGGTTTTCATAAAGCCCTGCACCGCGTCGCAATGCGTCACGGCATTGGGGGCGTTTCTTTTTGTCAGCGCAAACAGTGATTTGAGATCATACAAAGCACCTGTTTCGTTGTTGACCATCATGGCTGTGACCAGCAGCGTGCTTTTATCGATCGCACGTGCCGCAAAATCCATGTCCAAAGCACCGTCCCGCGTGGGAATGCGCACAATCTCAAAGCCCTTTTTCTCCAAGGACTGCAGCACCATTTCCACCGAGGAATGCTCGCCCTCGGTCGTGACGATGCGGTTGCCCGTGCGGCGCTCCTTGGCAAATACGCTGCCCCAAATGGCCAGATTGTTTGCCTCGGTACCCGATGCGGTAAAATACACCTGCCCCGCTCCTGTGCCCACGCCAAGTGCGGACAAGACCTGCTCACGGGCCCTTTTGAGCCCATGCTCTGCCTCCACGCCCGCCTTGTGCAGCGAAGAAGGATTTCCGAAATTCTCCATGGCCTCCAGCATCGCTTGCTTGGCAGGTGCGCAAAGCGCTGTGGTGGCACTGTTATCCAAATAAATCATATGCATATCAACGGAAGGTAAAGGCATCCAGCATTGCGTGATAATCATCCAGATACTGCTCAAAGCTGCCGTCCTCGGCAAGCGCGGTATAGGTCACCACGTAGATCAGGCTGGAATGCACGATCACGGTCTGCGCATAGCGGTAATGATTGCCGCCGATGCTTGCATCAAAGGTGTACGTTTTGGCGTTCTTGGCATCCTTTTGCACACCGATCGTTCCCTCGCTTACCTGCTCGGAAACAGTCATCTCGTCAAATACGGCCTCGTATTCGGGCAGGCAGTAGCCCTCCCAATACGTATCCACGCTGATCGCCTCGTTGGAGGGAACGTAGATGGTGACAGTTACGTTTGCGCTGCCTGTGGGCGCGTATGCCGAGGGATACTCGGTGGTATGTCCCGTGCGCCAAGCCTTGGGAACGTAAAAGCGGTAGGGCATCTCGTTGGTGGATGCGGGGATCATATCGTCCTCGGGATCGGAATCCTTGAAGAATTCGGGAGCGGTGGTGGCGGACTTTTCGCCAAGAATGACAAACTCACCCACCACGGTCTGATCCGGGATCTCATGAATAAAGGAATCGATAAAGGTAGCATAGTCCTCTTCTCTTGCCGAATAGGTCAGCACGTAAAAGCCATCGCCATCCTTGGCGCGGGCAATGACCTGGCAATACTTACGGGTAAAGCTCATGGACTGCTGCTCGCTCATGTCAGCCGTAGGAGCAAACTCCTTGACCTTGGCGGTAAATTCATAGACCTGCGCTGCACACATACCTGCATTGTCACCGAAAATATCCAGCGAGGTCTGGCGCCAGACCTGCTCCGCTTTATCCTCGGTGGCTGCTTTATAAGGAACAACCGTAAACTCGGTAAAGGTTTTTGCATAGTATGCGCTCAGCTGCTCCCAGTACGCATCGATGCTCTCGGACGAATCATTTACCTTTTGCGCAGTAATCGTCCAATATTTGGCATGTCTTGCAAGCTCCTCCCCTTTTTCGGAGTGGTCGGCCGTCGTATAATACGCGCCCGAAATGCCGCTGCGGGAATTGGAGATCCAGGTCATGGGAACGTACAGAATGAAATCCTCCCCGGGACTTGTCACATCGTGCATGCCGACCGGCACCTCGCTCCGGCTGCAGGCTGCAAGCGCACCGCAGAACAACACCGTTACAAGCAAAACTGCAATATATCTGATACCTTTCATTTCTCTGCCTCCTCCAGCATGCTCTGTGCAGCGGAAAGAATCCCGATCTTGCCGCTCTCATACGTCAGGCCGCCTTGGAAATATGCGGTGTAGGGCGGACGCAGGGGGCCGTCGGCCGACAGCTCGATCGAAGAGCCCTGCACAAACGCGCCTGCCGCCATAATAACAGGATCGTTGTACCCCGGCATAGCCCAAGGCTCGGGCGTCACGTAAGCATCCACGGGTGAGCCTGCCTGAATGCCGCGGCAAAGCGCGCAAAGACCTTCGGGGCTGCCCGTGATCACGGTCTGAATGATGTCGTATCTCTGCTCGTCGTAGCGAGGCTCGACCGCAAAGCCGAGAGATTCAAATACGTATGCTGCCAGATGCGCGGTCTTGAGTGCCTGCGCAACCGTGTGCGGTGCGTAGAAAAGTCCCTTGTAAAGGCTCTTGTTCTGCCCCATGGTAGCGCCCACCTCACAGCCCACACCGGGCGAGGTCAGACGGTAGCTCGCCAGCTCCACGGCACGTGCCGTGCCTGCAATGTAGCCACCCGTTTCGGCCATGCCGCCACCGGGATTTTTGATCAGGGAGCCGATGATCATGTCCGCACCGTACGCGGGGGGCTCCTTTTCCTCGGTAAATTCGCCGTAGCAGTTGTCCACCACCACGTAAGCCTCGCACCGCTCCTTGACAAACCTGACCAGCTCGCCGATCTGCGCGCAGGACAGCGTCTTTCTGTTTAAGTATCCCTTGGAGCGCTGCACGAACACCACCTTGACGCTCTTTCCGTAAAGAGCCAGCTTGTCCGCAATACCGTCAAAGTCAAACTCGCCCGCATCGGTCAGCTCAACCTGATCGTACTTGACACCGAAATCGGCCAGCGAGCCGTCACCCTCCTTGCCTGTAATGCCGATGACATCCTCCAGCGTG
>JAZUSJ010000026.1:0-8218 GCA_045606685.1 Eubacteriales bacterium | reverse complement strand
TGCCTCGACCAGCTTTTTGGTGGTCTCCCAGGAGGCCTGCTCGATCTGGGCGCTGTGCGAGAGATCCAAGGGTGCGGCAGGCAGATCATACAGCCTTTCGTACTGCTCGACCTGCTCCTGCTCGCGGCTCTTGATGCGCGGCACAAGGCGATCCAAATAAACGTCCATCTCGCGTTTGATCGCATCCGACAAAGTGGTCACGCTCAGGCGCGACTTGACGCCCATGTGGGCGCGGATGCGGTTTTCGGTATATTTGACCATATCGGTCACGGCAAAGCGCAGCTCATGCGAGCGCGACACCGAGCAATAGCGCACCTCAATGCGCTTTTTGACGCGGTGAGAGCAAAGGGCTGCCACGTAGCTGTCGCGGCTGATCACGCTTTCCTGCACGCCGCCCTTGCCGCGCAGGATCTCAGCACCCGCACCGTTCTGCTCCAGAAGATAGACCAGCACACCGGGAATGATCTGATCGTAAAGTGCTTTGCTCTCCCCGCTCGCAAATTTGCTTTTTCTGTAGTCGTATTGGCAGCAAAAGCTCAGCAGCGCCTTGGCATAGGCCTGTGCGCCGTCCGCATTTTGGCCACAGTCCAGATAAAACTCCTTGAGCGATGCAGCCGCCAGTACGTCGTCGCGAATGGCCTCCAGCTGCACAACGGGCGCAGAAAGACCGTGCATCAGGCAATAATCGCAGATCCACTCGGCAAAATAGCGATCCAGGCGCGGCACGTCCTTATGGTAGGCAACCCACAGGCTGCACAGCGCGTCGCGCACCTTTTCGGGCTGATCGTCGGGCAGATTGATCAGCTCGTACATATTCAGCAAAATATAGCTGTAATCCGCAGGCAGATACACGCCGTTTGAGCGGATATTCTCGCGCCACCAAAGATAATAGGAAAGCTGCGCCTTGGTCATCTGCCCGTATTGCGGCATATAGGAGAAAAATCCCACGTGCGGCGCTTCCTTGCCGCGGATCTTGCGCAGATATTCTCCGTCGCGGCAGAATTTCTCATAATAAGTGTAGCCCGATCTCCAGGGGTATACGCTTACGCGATGCACAAGCCCCCCTTGCATGTCGTATACCGCCTCGGGTGCGATGGGGGCATCGGGCGCAGGTGCTTTTTTGATCGGCGCAGTACGGCTGAGCTTTGCCTGACTCTGGTCGCTTGCAGGCTTTTTGGCCGTGACCTCGATCTCCACGGCATCGGTCGCCCCCGGCCTGCGCTGCACGGCAGGACGCTTGGCGGGCATGAGTCCGTCAATGTCCCAAAAGGCATCCAACTCGTCTTTTCTCTTGTTTGAGCCCATATTTCTCCCCCTTTTCTGCTTTTCTTGTAATTATTAATTATATCATACTTTTACACCTGTGTCAATGGATATCAAAGTTTTTGCACGTATTTACAAGTTTGAACATTCAACAACTTTCTTAACATTGAAAAAACGGGCGCACGGCAAACGAGAAAGGACCGCTTACTTAAAGCAGTCCTTTCTCGTTTTATTCAACAGAGATCAATTACAGGAGATCTCCGCGTCGTCCTTGGTGTTAAAGAAGGCGATATACTCAATATCAATGTACTCTTCTGCACCGTCTGCGGTGGGAAGCTTACCGTCGTTGCCCGTGTAATCAAAGAAATTGTACACAACGGAGGTAATGGCAGCGCCACCCGTGACGTCGGTATCCGGAACACCGTCAGCGCCCGCCTTGTTCTTTCTCATGTCCATGATCAGCACATTCCAAGAGCCATCGGTGGCGTAATAGAACCAGTTGTCGCTGTCACGGCGGTTGCCGTTGAATTCATTCGTACCGTTGAGCAGCAGCGTACCCCAGAAGTTGGAGCCGTAGGTGCCGCAGTTGGTGCGGTACTTGATCACGATAATGTCGGAATAGCCCTCGCCCTGCGCGTTCAGCGTAATGGAGGGATTGGTGGACGTATCCGCTGTACCGGTCAGGAAGTGTGCATAGTCTCCCTCCAAGGTCACCGTTGCGTTGACAGGCGTCATCGCAGCCAGATCGGCAGCGGAATAGTACGCTACGGGATCAACGGGTGCGGGAGCTTCCTCGGTGGTCTCCTCGGTCGTTTCCTCGGTCGTTTCCTCAGTGGTCTCCTCGGTGGTTTCTTCGGTTGTCTCTTCGGTTGTTTCTTCGGTCGTTTGCTCGGTAGGCTGCTCGGTTTCAGCCTCGGTCGTGATGCCTTCGGTGCTGTCGGTTGCGGGATCATCCGCACCTGTGTTACAAGCAACGGCAGTCATTAAAAATGCCAGCAAAAGCGCGATAAACGGGATCAGCTTTTTCATGATGATATTTTCCTTTCTTTGCTTGGATATACTTTCATTGTATCACAAAACTTTCCGTTTGTCAAATCTTTTTTTGCCGGTCACGCGCACAGTCCGATGCGTATGTAAACTTTTCATGGCAATCGGTCAAAAGCTCTTGCTTTTTGGTCGAAAATTCGGTATAATAGATTTAAGTACAAAATTCTCCAAGGAGCATCGATATGAACGCAAAGGAAATTCTGACAAAAGTATACAATTCGCTCAAAGAGGGCGGCTACGATCCCGCAAGACAGATCAGCGGTTATCTGCTCTCGGGCGATCCCACCTATGTCACAGACGTGGACGGCGCACGCGCGCTGATCTGCTCGATCGACCGTGAGCAGCTGCTTTGCGAGCTGGTCAACGGCTGTCTTGGCAACTGATATGTCCACAACGCTGATCGGTAAGGATCTTGTTTTGCTGCCTGGTACCGTTCCCTGCGTGCTGTGCCTTGGCAACTTTGACGGGGTGCATACGGCGCACGCCATGCTGGTCAAGGCAGCGGTACAGCTTGCCGCGCAGCTGGGCGTGATACCCGGTGCCTTTTGCTTTACCCGTCCCTCGGGGGATTATCTGGGCAAAGCGGCACCTGCGCACCTGACAAGCACCTCCCAAAAGCTCTCGCTGCTTTTCGGAGCGGGGGCTGAGATCGCGCTTGTTGCCTCATTCCCTGCCTTGCGCGACAAGAGCGTAGAGGATTTTATTGCATTTTTACGGCAGCACGGCTGCGTGGGTGTGGTCTGCGGCTATGATTTCCGCTTTGGCAAGGGTGCTGCGGGAAATGCGGATGCGCTGCTTGCGCACTTTGGCGCAGATAAAACGGTCATCGTGCCGCCGCAAACGCTCCCCGACGGACGCCGTATTGCATCGGCTGCCATCCGTGAGCTGATCGCGCACGGAGAGGTCGGACAAGCGGCATTGATGTTGGGAAGACCGTGGACGTTGAGTGCCAAGGTCTGTCACGGTAAGCACCTTGGCTCTTCCTGGGGCTTTCCCACCGCAAACCAGTATTTTTTGCCAAGCAGCGTCGTACCTGCGCACGGTGTATACGCTGTACGCTGCACAGCAGACGGACAGACCTATTGCGGTGTTGCCAACGTGGGCGCGCGCCCGACAACCGATGGCAGAGGCGCACGCGTCAACTGCGAGACCTATTTATTCGACTTTGACGGTGATTTGTATGGCAAGGTCGTACACACCGCCTTTTATGCTTTTTTGCGTCCCGAGCAAAAATTTGAGGACGCACGCATGCTTCGCACCGCCATTGCACAGGATGCGGATGCAGCACGCGCCTATTTTCGAAATTTGAAATGATTATGAAAAGAGAGGAGATGATGTTTTGAAAAAAGCCATTCCTCTCTTTCTTTGCGCCCTGCTGCTGATATTGGGGTTGATTCCCGTATATGCCGACAACAGCGACGTGGTCGCCCTCGTTCCTCCGCCCGATACCTCGCGCGCCTCGGCCGTATACGTTTACCACCTCAACAGCGGAACGGTCATGCTGGAAAAAAATGCCGATGGAGTGCGTTTTCCCGCATCAACCGCCAAGATCGCATCGGGGCTTGTCGCCTGCAGACTGGCAGCCGACCGACCGGATATGCAGATCACCGTTACGGCCGAGATGCTGCAGGATATTGACGGCAGAGTGATGGGACTTGTGCCGGGCGAAATTGTTACGGTTACCGACATGCTGTACGCAGGCTTTTGCAGCGGCTACAACGACGCTGTCTGCGTGCTTGCTTACGCGCTGTGCGGCAGCGTGGGGGCATTCGTGCAGCAGATGAACGCGCTGGCTGAAGAGTTGGGCGCTGCGCAGACCGTATACACCAACCCCACGGGACTGCACGACGACGGCATGGTCACCACCGCTGCAGACACCGCCAAAATTGCACTTGCTGCCGGCCAAAATCCGCTTTTCATGCAAGTCTGCTCGGCATTCAAATACAAAATGCCCGCAACCAACCATTCGGACGAGCGCACGCTGCATAACCGCAACAGTCTGGTTTCCACTTATTACGGCATCGGTTATTTCAACAAATCCTGCAAGGGCATGAACGCAGGCAGCACCGACCAGGGCGGCTGGTGTACCGTCACGCTGGCAGAGCGCGAGAACGATCAATACCTATGCGTGATCATGGGTGCGGATGAGGACGAAAACTACATTTATTCCTACAAATATGCAAACGACCTGGTCAACTGGGCGTGCAGATCCTTTGCCACAAGGCAGGTGCTGGAGGCAGGACAGGCCACGGTCAAGATCCCTGTGGAGAACACGGGGCTGTTCGGCCTTGAGCTGGACGTTTGCGCCAAGCAGGCGCTGACCGTTTATCTGCCGCGCGATGCCGCACCGGAGGATCTGGAGGTAAAATGCCACCTTGGCCAAACCTCTCTTGAAGCACCCGTCAGTGCGGGACAGGTGGTGGGCGTGATCACGGTCTATTACAAGAATACACCGCTTGGCAGCGTGGACGGGATCATATTGGAGGATCACGCACGCAACCCCATCTTGCACGGCATTTCCCTGCTCTCGGACTACGTGACCAGCCGCGCCTTTGCGGCAAGTGCCGTTTGTGCGGTGCTTTTGCTCGGTTACTATTTTCTGCATACATATTTCGGCATTTCGCTGCGCCCTGCGCGCGGAAAATACTCGCACAGACGCCGTAAGCGCTATTGACTTGGCCAAGCACCTATGATATAATAAACTCATAAGACTTTGAAAGAGGTATTTCCATGCTTAAAACAGAAAGAAGCGCGGTGATGAATCTGGAGGGCGCGATCCGCGGCGCGCGCAACCCCATGAACAGCTGGAACAGGATGGACAGCTACTACGACCAAGACGGGAACTATATACTCGGCCCCAACGACCTGGATCTTGCCAAGCGTCTGGCGCATGCAGGCAGCGACCACCGCAAATATCTGCGTCAGATCTTTGTAACGGTGGATATTACCGCCCCGCTTTACTGGTGGAAGGAATTTGACACCTACAAGGTCGGCACGACGGCAAACTCCACCTCCACCATGCACAAGATCCACGCCAAGGAATTTACGCGCGAGGATTTCTCCTGCGACAGAATGGATGAGGGCGGCCTTGCCATGCTGGACGCCGTGATTGCATATCTGGAGTCCGAGCGTCAAAAATTCCTTGCCGACAAGAACGACAAGCAGTCCTGGCACAATATGATCCAGACGCTGCCCTCCTCCTATAACCAGATGCGCACGGTCACGCTCAACTACGAAAACCTGATCAATATGTACTACGCGCGCCGCAATCATAAGCTTGCCGAGTGGCACGTTTTCTGCGACTTTATCCTCTCTTTGCCCTACGCAAGCGAGTTGATTTGCATCAAGGAAGAAAAATGACGGAATTTTTCGTCAGAACTTGCATAATTTTCAAAAATCTCTCCGAAATTTCGGAGAGATTTTTATTTTTTTGCAATTTCCTATTGACAGAACTTTCATTTAGTGGTACAATGGCTTTATCTTGTTAAAGCCCATAAAAACGGAGGTATTCATTATGAACAGAGTGTATAATTTTTCTGCAGGCCCTTCCATGCTGCCCCTTCCCGTGCTTGAACGCGCGCAGGCTGAGTTGCTGTGTTACGGGGAAAGCGGTATGTCCGTGATGGAAATGAGCCACCGCTCTGCCGACTATATGCAGATCATTCAAAAAGCCGAGGCGGATCTTCGCACGCTGATGCAGATTCCCGATAACTATAAGGTGCTGTTCTTGCAGGGCGGCGCTTCCACCCAGTTTGCTTCGGTTCCGCTCAATCTGATGGGCAAGTCCAAAAAGGCTGATTACGTGGTATCCGGCCAGTTCTCCGAAAAGGCCTACAAGGAAGCTTTGCGCATGGGCTTCGACGCCAAGTGCATCGCATCCTCCAAGCCCGATACCTTCTCCTATATTCCCTCCTTCTCCAAGGAAGACGTGCGTCCCGATGCTGCATACGTACACGTATGCTACAACAACACCATCTTTGGCACCAAGTTCCCCGAGGTACCCGATACGGGTGACGTGCCGCTGGTGGCCGATATGTCCTCCTGCATCCTTTCCGAGCCCGTGGACGTTTCCAAGTTCGGTGTCATCTACGCAGGCGCACAAAAGAACATGGCTCCCGCAGGACTGACCGTGGTCATCGTGCGCGAGGATCTGCTCGAGCAGGCTCTGCCCGGCATTCCCACCATGCTGGAATGGAAGGTCATGGCTGAGAACGACTCCATGTATAACACCCCTCCCTGCTACGCCATCTACATGGCAGGCCTGGTTTACGATTATCTGTTGGAGATCGGCGGTCTTGACGCCATTGCCAAGATCAACTATGAAAAGGCAGGCATGCTGTACGACTATCTCGATTCCACCGATTACTACATCACCCACGCACAGCCCGCTTACCGCTCGATCATGAACGTGACCTTCAAGACGGGTGACGAGGCGCTGGACAAGAAATTTGCATCCGAGGCTGCAAAGGCAGGATTCAAGAACCTCAAGGGACACCGCTCTGTGGGCGGTATGCGTGCGTCGATCTACAACGCAATGCCCACACAGGGTATCGTGGATCTGATCGCGTTTATGAAGAAGTTTGAAGCCGAAAATCCCAAGAACTAACAGGAGTATACCATGAAGAATATTCAACTGCTCAATAAAATTGCCAAGGTAGGTCTTGCGAAATTGCCTGCCGAATACAACGTAGCCGACACCATGGATGCCCCCGACGGCATCATGGTGCGCTCTGCCGTCATGCACGACATGCCCCTGCCCGACTCTCTGCTTGCCATTGCGCGTGCCGGTGCGGGCGTCAACAACATTCCGCTTGACAAGTGTGCAGATGCGGGCATCGTGGTGTTCAACACCCCCGGTGCAAATGCCAACGGCGTCAAGGAGCTGACTGTTTGCGCGCTTTTGCTGGCTGCAAGAAATATTGTGGGCGGTATCAACTGGGCGCAGTCGCTGGATCCCGCAACTGACGTGGCAAAGGCCGTGGAAAAGGGCAAGTCTGCATTTGCAGGCACCGAGCTGCGCGGCAAGACCTTGGGTGTTGTCGGCCTTGGTGCGATCGGCGGTATGGTGGCCAACACGGCTCTCGCACTCGGCATGAACGTGGTGGGCTGCGATCCCTTCCTGTCCGTTGATGCTGCATGGCATCTGGATCCCAGAATCGTCAAGGCCGCTACCTTTGACGAGCTGTTCGCAACTGCCGATTATCTCTCCTTGCACGTCCCCGCAACCAAGGACACCAAGGGCATGGTCAACGCAGCCTCGCTTGCAACCATGAAGGATGGTGCAAAGATCATTAACCTTGCGCGTGCAGACCTTGTCGTGGCTGCAGACGTGATCGCTGCGCTGGAATCCGGCAAGCTTTCGGCTTACGTGACCGACTTCCCCACCCCCGATTTTATCGGTGTCAAGGGTGCTGTCACCATTCCTCACCTGGGTGCTTCGACCGAGGAGAGCGAGGACAACTGCGCCGTTATGGCCGCAGAGCAGCTGGCTGATTACTTAGAAAACGGTAACATCGTCAACAGCGTCAACTACCCCGCACTCTCCATGCCCCGCACGGGCGAGAGCCGCGTTTGCGTGCTGCACAAGAACATTCCCAACGTCATCGCTACCCTGTCGGCTGCTATTTCGGCCAAAGGACACAATATCGAAAACATGGCCAGCAAGTCCAAGGGCGACTACGCCTACACCATGTTTGACATCTCCGGCACCATGTGTCCTTGCGAGATGGATGCGCTGGACGGCGTTCTGCGCGTCAGATGTATTTAAGATCATAAACCCAAGAGGCCGCCAATGGCGGCCTCTTTATTTGTAACCGCCACCACACAAACAACCTCTCAAAAAAATTTTGATCAAAATTTTCCAAAAGTTTGCGCAGGTCGAGGGCGCGAAGCCCTCGTCGCGCCCGCA
>JAZUSJ010000025.1:0-5208 GCA_045606685.1 Eubacteriales bacterium | reverse complement strand
TCCGACTTATTTGCATCAACTCATTTTCATGGACCGTCGAGGACGCCGGTCCCTACAAAGAGTTGCTTGTGCTTGCCCGGGACGTCGAGGCGCCGTCCCCTGCATATTTTGTTTGTGTTATTCGTGAATTTTCTCGTAAATCGCGTCGGACAAAGCCACGAAATCGTCGATGGCCAATCGTTCACCGCGCACGTCTGCGCTGTGACCGCAGGATACGATGATGTCGGTCAGCGTCTGCTTGTCAAGCTCTCCAAAGCCGGAGGCAAGCGCGTTGGGCAGCGTCTTTCTGCGCTGCTCAAAGGCAGCCTTGACGGTGCGGAACAAAAGCGCTTCGTCCTTGGGATGATACGGCTTTTCGCGATACAGGCGCGTGCGGATGACGGTCGAATCCACCTTGGGCGCAGGCATAAAGCATCCTGCCTTGACCTTGAACAGCTTTTCGGTGGTGCCGTAATACGCAAGCACCGCCGTGATCGCACCGTAATCCTTGCTGCCTGCCTTTGCGCACAGGCGGTCCGCCACCTCGGCCTGGATCATCACCGTGATATCCGAGAAGGGAAGACCGGATTCCAGCAGCTTCATCATGATGGGCGTGGTGATGTAATAGGGGAGATTTGCGCAAACCGAAACCGTGCCGAAAGCAAACGCTTCACCCAGCAGCTCTTCAAGGTCTGCCTGCATGACGTCCTGATTGTAGACGGTCACGTTGTCAAAATCGGCCAGCGTATATTTCAGCACAGGGATCATGCCGGTATCGATCTCCAGGCAGATCACCTTTTTGTATCTTGCGGCCAGCTCTCGCGTTAAGGTACCGAGTCCCGGGCCGATCTCCAATATCGTTGCATCACGGTCGTCACAGCAGTTGTCCGCAATGTCCTCCACCACAAACTTCTCGGTCAGAAAATTCTGGCCGAATTCTTTTTTGAAATGCAGACCGTACATTCCCATGATCTGCTTGATGGTTCTTACGTCACAAAGATTCATAAATTCCTCCGATGGAACGGCAATATACGAAAAGTATACCATAAATTTCTCGGAATGTCAATGCGGATAAGAATATCAATATTTTCAATTACCTAAACAGCCCCGAGGTCGGGATCTGTCTCGGTTACGGCCTCCAACAGAACGATATTCGTGGTCAGATCGTAGTAGAGATTGTATGTGCCTGCGCTGTTGATGATCAGCATGGTCGTTCCTTCGTATTCATAAAGCGTTGCCAGCGTTGCATCCATCGCGGGATCAAGAATCATGGGGAGATTCTCATACGCGCCATCTATCAGAAGGATCGGACCGCTTTCGGTCAACTCAAAGCCCTCAAAGACGACCTTGCCGTCCTTATCCGAGGTCGCAACCGTCATGCTTCCGCCATTGAACAGCGTCACTTTCGCACCTTCAAAGGTGACGTCCGTCATCTCGATGTGCATAATGCCGGTGTATACGTTGTAGGTGATGTTGGCCTTGCCGTTTTTGTAGAAGAATACTATGTAGTAGTCATCGGACGCATACACGTATGCAATAGAGCTTGGAACGGAATCGTCAAGGATGATGGGCAGACTGGTGGTATAGTCAAGCGTCGTCATCGAGATCACCGTGTCGTCCGTCACATCAAGACCGATATACTTGATGATACCGTCCTCGTTGGGGTAAACTCTGATATCATCAAAGTCAACGCTGAGATAGATTCCGTCGGAGAAATCAATCTCATCGTCTGTGCCGCCTGAGGATGCAACCAAGCGCACCTCGTGCGTGGTTTTGTTGATGTAAAAGTCATAGGTTCCGCCCACCTGGAAGGCGATGGTCTCACCGTTGGTGGTGATCCCTGTCGTGCCTGCGGCAAGTGTCATATCCGTAATGAACTCAAAGTCAGTGTCAATCACCCTGAACGACTCCCACGCGCCTATAGTAACGCCAAAATGGTACAGCTCGTCGGGGTTTTCGGTGCTTTCCTTCAGACTGAGCTTGTAATCATAGGAAATGTAGATCTGATATGGCTCGGCTGCCTCTTCTTCAAGATCGGAAACAAACTCAAGGTAGAGAATACCCGTATACACGTTGTATTTCAGATTGTAAATGCCTTCCTTGTTCGGATAAGCATAATAGTAATTCTCATAAACGGTCAGGTCAATGAGTGAGGCATCCATAGTTTCGTCAAGAATGATGGGAAGGGAAGAAAATCTGCTGTCGTCGAGTGCAATCATGTGGTAGGTTTTTGATGCAAAGCCCTCGTAGAAAATGTCACCGTTCTCGTCTGGCGTCAGCGAGAGCATCTTGTCGCCTGCGTAGAGATAGATCTCGGACAGGGGATCGGTGGTATCGCACTCTATCTCGTAGGAATTGAAAGCGGGAAGATATGCGATATAGAAGCTGCCGCTCTTCAGTACCTCAATGAGGTCTCCGTCGCGAGAGAGCGCGGTAACGTCACCCGTTACGGAAGCCAGATGATCCGCACCGATGAGATCGCCCGTGGTCAGGTTCTTGAGGCTGAATTTTTCTCCTGCTTCAAGATCGAGCATTGCTACGTAGAACCAAAGTCCGTTCTCGTTTATATACGCTGTGATGTCAGAGCTGTTCATGGTAGTGGCATGTGTGAGTGTCCACACAAACTCATCGGCAGAACCGGAGAGATCAAAGCTGTCAAAGATCACGTCCTCGCGCTCACCCTCAAATACCATACCGAAGGACTCACCGTGCTTGGGAGCAAACACCTTGGTAATATAGAGCAGCTTGCAGCCGTCATAATCAAATTCAAAGGCGTAGCGTGCGGCGAAGTCAATTACGATCTCACCGTTTTCACCTCTGTGGTAGTCCCATACGTTCCAGCCGAACTCATCGTCAATGTCGTCATATCCCCATACCGCACCGCTTTCGGTGTCGCGGATCAGGAGCTTGTCGTCCGCCTTCAGCTCAACGTAGCCGTAAACGTAGCTGGTTGTGCCGTCATCGGGGTAGGTGACAAAATTCATCTCTGTACCCCTGCCGTTGATCTCAATGACAATGCCCTCAAGATCGGGATCGGGCTCAGGATCGGGATCGGGTGTAGGTTCAACATAATCGTAAACGTTGATCACGTTGCAGAAGGGGAGGTATTCGATTACAAATTTGCCCGATCCGGTGATCTTGAACTGATCTCTGTCTTTGCTAACAGTCGTCCGATCGTTTTCGATGCTGACCAAAGAGAGGTAATGACAGCCCAGTTGGGTGGTGTCGCGCTCGGGGATATAGAAGCTGGTCATACCGTTCACTTCAACCACTGTTCTGTATATGCTGAGATTCTCCATATCACGACCGTCCAACCACATCTCGGTTCTCGAGAAAGCTCCGTTGGTCAGCGGCCAGGTGTAATATGCATACTCATCGCTGCCCACCGTAAGGGTTACCTTGTCCATGACCGTTTCATTGTCTTTTCCCCAATGGAGTGTCGGTGTTGGTATTGTCAAGGGCAGATTGAAGCGTCTGAGCGTGATCTCCCCGTCACCTCCTATGTCAAAGGCAATCCACCAGTCAGATATCCCTTGGGTAAACGCGATCTCATCGTTTTCTCCGCGTGTGTATGACCAGGTATCCCATGCGGAATTCTTGCTGATATCACTATAGCCGTAAGTTTTACCGCTTGCTGTATCAATGATTCTGAAGGACGTGCTTGTATCACTGCCCATAATGCCGAAAACGTAAGCTTGGCAGTCCTCATCACCGAAATAATCAACCTGCGTCATCGGGAATAAAACGGGCTCTCCGGAGCTGCGGCTGCTGGTGACCTCTATCATGATACCGTCCCCTTGGTAGCCGTCCATGCGCAATTCGAGCTTCTCTGTGCCTTTTTTGATCACAAGCGCAATGCCGGAAACCGAGCTTGTGCGGATCTTGCCGCTTTCGGGATCAATATTGCCCTTGACGACGCCCACACTGCTCACGGTCTCTTCCATGACAATGTATTGATATACCGTGTCAACGTCTCCCGTCTTGCAGATGGTGACGGTCTGTCCCTTGGTCACCTCAAGTCCCGTAAGAGAGAGGGTGATCTGATTTTCTTCTGAAGAATCCACACTAAAGCGTGCTGCTTCCACACCGTCAAGGCAAACCGAAAGATCGGTGCCGAGCTTAGGAATGGACAAATCGGTGGTTTCATGCTTCTCGGTATCAAAGGTCTTGCCGCACACGGAGCATGCATAGTGCGTAAGCATACCGTCTTCAAAGAAGGTGGGCGCGACCTCGGGGATCAGCTCGCTGTATACGTGATCTCCAAGAGCATACGTAATATCCTTATGATCGCAAACAGCGCACGTGCGCGTCAGCACTCCCGTTGCCAGGCAGTTGCCTTGTTCGGTCACGATCCAGTCACCGTAGGCATGCCTGCCGTAAGCACCGTCCTGTTGCTCGGTCTTTGCGCAGCCGCTGCATGTGCGTTCCTGCTTTTCGGGAGCTTTGCAGGTGCCTGCCTGTACGACCACCCAATCGCCAAAGGTATGCTCGGCAAGGTCACCGTCCTGCGTTTCGCTCTCATTGCAAACGCTGCAGGTGCGCTCCAGCTTTGCAGGAGTGCTGCAGGTAGCCTCGGAAACGGTAACCCACTCTCCAAAGGCGTGCGGGCCAATGGCTTGATCCTCTTTTTCCACATTGCCGCAAACCGTGCAGGTGCGGGATCTGCTGCCAAGCTCTACGCAGCTGCCCACCGTGCTTTCCCAGTCACCGTATACGTGATCGCCAAGGGCATAGGAAATATCCTCATCACCGCATTTTGTACAGGTACGCACGTGTTTGCCTGTGACTTGGCAGTTTCCTTGCTCTACAATCACAAATTCACCGTAGCTGTGCTTGCAGGAAATCGCCTCTGTTGTTTCTTCGCTTTTGGTTGTGTCCTCAGTGATGCCGCCCCTGTCGCAAGCGGCCAAAGAGATCGAGAGAATCACGATCAAAAAAAGCAACAGCGCAAATAACAAATTCTTTTTCATGGTTGTGCCTCCTTTTTCATCAGAATGTAGGTTAAATCCTTAACTTCATGGCATTGATCCCGAACGGTGGGTGGCAGGATGCAGAACATCGCAAGCGCAACGCAACGCTCTTGCTTATTTGCGCCAATGGATGTTAAAATTGTTTAGGGAAGCTGCGTCGGTCTTGTTTTTGTCGAAAAAAAAGAAAAATAAATGTAAAAAAGGGCTTGCATTTTTTAAAGATATGTGATATAATACTAAAGTCGCTGGTGTGGCTCAG
>JAZUSJ010000024.1:0-2451 GCA_045606685.1 Eubacteriales bacterium | reverse complement strand
ATACACAAGACACGCTGCGTAAGGTAGGTGTGCTCGCCAAGAAGAACGCGGTGCTGCTGATTGCAGCCGCATGCGCGGTGACCACGGCCTGCATCGTGCCGCCCGACGCGGCTTATCTTGGATATTTTGATCTGAAAACGCTGACCTGCCTGTTCTGCACACTGGCGGTGGTCTGCGCACTCAAAAATATCCGCTTTTTCACGGTACTGGCACGAAAGATCGTGCAGTGTACGGGGAATTTGCGCATGGCAACGCTGGCGCTTGTGTACGTCACCTTTATCGGCTCTATGCTGATCAGCAACGACATGGCTCTTTTGACCTTCCTGCCGCTCGGCTTTTTCGTATTGACCTACACGGGCATGCAAAAGTATATGGCGTTCGTGTTCATCATGCAGAATATCGCTGCCAACCTTGGCGGTATGCTGACGCCCTTCGGCAATCCGCAGAATCTGTATCTGTACAGCTATTTCAACATCCCCACCGGTGAATTCATGGGCATCATGGCCGTGCCTTTTGTGGCTGCCATTGCGCTGATCACGATCTGCTGCCTGTGTTTGCCTCGCGTCAAGCTGGATATGCCCCAAAAGGACGAGCAAAAGCTGCCCGTGGGACGCACGGTGATCTATCTTGTGCTGTTCGCGCTCTCCCTTGTGGTGGTGTTCCGCGTCGTGCCTTATTGGCTGGGGCTGATCGTGATCACGGGAGCTTTGCTGATCATGGATCGCAAGGCGCTCTCGCAGGTGGATTACGGTCTGCTTGGCACCTTTGTCTGCTTCTTTATCTTTGCAGGCAACATGGCGCGCATTCCCGCTGTCAGCGAGCTGATGAGCGGTCTTTTGGAAAAGAACACGCTGATCTTTTCTGTGCTTTCCTGTCAGGTCATCAGTAACGTCCCCTCGGCCATTCTGCTCTCGCAGTTTACGGCCGATTATCCCGCGCTGCTGCTTGGTGTCAATATCGGCGGTGCAGGCACGCTGATCGCGTCCCTGGCCTCGCTGATCACCTTCCGCGAGTATTGCGCGCACAATCCGGGCAAGGCAGGCTCGTATCTTGCCAAGTTCTCCGCCTTCAATTTCGGCTTTGTGATCGTGCTGAGTGCGATCGCTTTGCTGATCCTGTAAAAAATGAAAAGTCCGATCTGCATTTTGCAAGATCGGGCTTTTCTTATTGACATGCCGCCAAAGATATGCTATACTGAAAATACTACGAGCAGCAGGAGTGCTGCAGAAAGAAGGAGACAGTATGAAAAGCATTCGCATCTTAGCATTGGCGCTTTGCGCATTGTTGGTGCTTTCCTTCGCAGCTTGCGACAAAGGCGGGGAAGAGCAAACAACTGACCAATCCACCCAAGCAACCACCGCCCCTGTGACCGAAGCTCCCACACAAGCCCCCGAAACCCAAGAAACTACTGAGGCGACCACAGCTCAGCCCACCACAGAGCCCGAAACGGAGCCCGAGACTGAGGATAACTCCTCGCACCTCGGTCGTGACGATTTTGCACAGGATGATCCCAACAACCCCTATCTCAATCTGATCGAGGTCGGTACCTCCTACGACGGTATGACCAAGTGCTACGACGGCCGCTATGATTTCGGTTACGTGATCTGCGAAACAGATGACGGAGAGCAATTTACCTGCATGCAGGATGCGATCGACTATTCCGAAGGATATGGCTGCAACATTGCCATCGTTGCGGACATCAACGTATGCTTGAAGCTGTATATTCCCGATGACGGTGAATTTTACCGCATTGCCTACAACTGGTATAACGTTGACTTTGTGTACAATTACGGCGTGATCTATGATGACGGGAACCCCCAGAACGAGGTGATCGGATATGCATATTATTCGGATATCTACCAGCTTGACTGGATAGGCGGCCTTGAGGATACGCACGTATGGATCGTGACCGATACCGAGGGCTTTGCTCCCGGACGCTACCTGATGAGCGAGAGCGACGATTCGGCAAGTGATTTCATGTATTCCTATGCCAAGGTAAGCGAGATCTTTGAGTGGCTGGGGCTGCCGAGAGCAGAGAAGCTGCCCGATTGATATGAAAAAGTGGTCGAGTCTGCGTACCTGCCATAGAGCAGGTACGCAACGAAATTTGCCCTTACGGGCAAGTGAAATCGCTTTGCGGTGAAATATTTGCTCCGCAAATGTGAAATGTCCGCTTGCGCGGACGTGGGCAAATTACATTTCACATCGAGCAAGGCGAGATATTTCACAATGTGCGGTAGCACATTATTTCACGTTTTGCGGAAGCAAAACATTTCACTATATGCATTTGTGTCTTCAAATGAAGTGCTTGTCAAGAAAAAAGGACGAGGAATTTTTACAATTCTTCGTCCTTTTCCTGTTGGTAGGTATTTTGATTTTTATACTGCTCTATCGCAGATCCCCCTCAGAGATGACTCGACCACTTTTTTCTATGTTTTACAAGGGATATTT
>JAZUSJ010000023.1:0-3648 GCA_045606685.1 Eubacteriales bacterium | reverse complement strand
ATCTGCAATAAATTGCTGATTTTGTAAAGTCAGGACGCAAAGCGTCCTGAGGATCTACGAGGGACACGTTCATCGCCCGTAGATCCCACCTTCGAAACATTGCTGCACAATATTGCGCAGCAATACTTTCTCGGTGCTGCTACGCAGTTCGCCTCCGCTCGCTGCCCTGCAGCATCGCTCCGCTCAGGATGACACGGGCACGGCTGCGTACCTGACAAAACAAAAGCAGAAGTCTATCAATGTGAAGGCTTCTGCTTTCGTATTATTCAATGATTCCGCTATTTCCGCAGCTGCATTGAGCTGGCTTTTTTGTTTCGCGGTGATTACTGCTCGCTGCCTTGCGTCAGCGCTGCCTGGCGGTAGGTGCCTTCGGTTTTTTGACATTCCTCAGCCCACAGCTGAGCCTGACGGTCATAAACGCTTTGCGGAATGACGGGCGTTCCCTTGGAGAAGTTGGGTAACAGCCGGTCGCCTGCCGCCTTGGGATCGGTGCAGGCGGTGTCGTCTCTCCACGCGTCGCGAATGGATTTGTCGCGCAGGTCGGGAATCTCTACGCTCACACCGCCCGCGAGGATGGAACGGTAAGCAAAAAGCCCGGGCAGGAACATGTCCAACGCCTCGTAAACGTCAATGGTATCAGCGCTCTCGTCTCCGTTGATCTTGTTGATAAAGTGGTACATGGAATAGAAGTCCGAACCGCCGTGGCCGAAGCCTACCACGCGATCCTCCATGCCGTGCGTGGGGTAATAGTCCTTGAAGCAGGGACGGTCATAAGCTCCGTCCTCCTCGTCGGTATTGACGTAGATGCGGGCAATGTGACCGTTTTGCGCATCCTCGCGGCCGCATTCCATTCTGCCCTTGGAGCCGTACATGGTGTACCAGATCGAGTTTTTATAAAGGTCACCGTGGATCGACTTGACAATGCCACCGTTCTCCAAGGTCACCATCTCAATGCCAAACTGACCGCTCTTGCAGCCTGTGCGCAGTCTGCGCTCGTTTTTCGTCCCCTCAAAGCCAACCACCGAAACTGGACGCAGGCCTGTCGCGTGAATGATGGGGCCGAGCGAATGCGTGCAATAAAAGGTTGCGTACCCGTTGTTGCGCCAATGATCCGCCTCTCCGTAGGCAATGCTGGGCCAGATGGATTCGCAGTTGTGAATGTATTCGCCCTCACCGTATTCGAATTCACCGATCTCTCCTGCCTCGTAAAGCTTTTTCATTTCGTAGGGGGCAGGCATGTAGCAGTAGTTTTCACCGTAAGCATAAACAAGGCCTGTTTTCTCCACCGTTTCGACCAGCTCCACGGCCTCCTTCATGTTCTGCACGGGCAGCACCTCGGAGAAAACGTGCAAGCCCTTTTTCAGGCAGCGAATGGCGAAGGGGGCATGCTCATTTGCGTAGTTTGCGAGTACCACGGCGTCCATGTCGTGGTTGATAAAGTCGTCGAAATGATCGTAAAACGTGATATTCAGCCCTTGGGTATACTGACGCTGCGCGTCCAGCGCCTCGGGGCTTTTGTCGCAAATGGCGACCACCTCTGCGTGGTCAGCTCTCTTGCAATAGTTGATCATGCTGGTGCCGCGATACGCGCCCAGCACGCCGATCCTGATCTTTTTCATAGCTGTACTTCCTTTCGGGTATTTTTTGTTTCACTTTGATTATATCACAAACCGCGCGATTTTTGTATTTGGCAGAGTGGCGAATTTTGGCAGGGGAAATTGGCTAATGTGCCGAAAATAGACCGCGCACATTGACAATAGTAAGGAGATTCGGTATAATGGTTAGGACGGAGCGATCCGAATAGAAAAGGAGAGGTAAGACAATATGAAAAAAACGCTTTCTTTGCTGGTTGTGGCTGCCATGCTGCTGTCCGCTCTGGCATTGACGGTTTGTGCGGCCGATTACGATTATCTGACCGACAGAACCACCGATTACTATGAACTTGAAGCCGAAAAGGCAGACGAGATCTACGACTACGACGCAGGCATCGCCACCACCAAGTGGACGGTTCCTTATCTGCGCCTGACTCCCGAAATGGATGGCAAGATCGGCGTTGGTGAGTATGAGAGATTCGAAAACTTTGAGGACTATCTGTTCTACGCGATGCGTATCAACGGCGGCAAGAACACCCCCGAGGAATTTGAGGCTTTCCTGGATGCCACCAAGGACGGCTTCTTTGACGCTTATTGGGGCTGGGACGGCCAGTACCTGTACATGGCGTTTGATATGGACTGCGTGGACGGCTATTTCTGCGATCCCGTCGGCAAGAGCGGCGGTACTGCATATCTGTATGCCTGCACCTCCGTTCAGGTAGGTCTTGGCCAGGCAGAGTGCATGGGCAGAGATTATACCGAGCTTGGCTTTGGCATTTACCCCGAGGATAACTCCGGCTTGGCCCACAAGTGGACCGGCCCTGCAGACTATACCCCCAAGGGCGACAGCGACGTTGCGGGCAAGTATGATGCAACCGCACAAAGACTGACGATCGAGTTCAGAATCAATATTCAGGTCGCTATGGACCTTGACGCACCTGTCAAGAACGGGGATCAGGCCAAGCTTTGCTGGCTGCTCAGCGTTGGCGGCGACGGTGATAACACCAGATGCAAGCAGGTATCCTTCTGCCACGGCATCGGCGGCACCAAGTCCAACAAATTCTCCGAGTATTTTGCAACCGTGACCTTTGACGGTCTGCCCGATGACGTAGACGTTCCGATCACCGAGCGTGAGGAAATCAGCGAGATCGATAAGGAATACGACCTGCGCGATTTTGCAAACTTTGCAAAGGATGATGCGATTGAGGCATTCGACGGCCACAATGCTACTGTGGAAAAGATCACCGAGGATGATCAGACCTTCATGAGAATCACCGCAACGGGTGACCAGGCATACGTGTACAGCTCTGTATACCCCAGAATGGTCAGCAGCGCAACCACCTATGCGATCATCAAGTACCGAACCTCCAGCGAAAAGGCTGCAGATCTGGGCTTGATCTATAAGTCCACCTCGCTCAAGGATTACGATCTTGACGAGGCCGCTTACGCACAGATCGTAGCGGACGGTCAATGGCATTATCTGTACATGGATATGGCAGGGGAAACGCATTGGCAGGACTGGATCGTTTCTCTGGGCATCGTGCCGTTTGTAGAGGCTACAGGCACCGCAGGACAGGCAATGGATATTGCGTGGATCAAGTTCTATCACGAGGATCCTTGGGACATTGAGGAATACCAGAATGACTGGAACGGCACGACGACTGAGCCTGTAACGACTGAGCCTGTCACGTCCGCGCCCGAAACTCAGGCGACCACCGAAGAAAGTACTCAGGCTCCCGCAGGCTCTGAGGAAGTCAGCACCGAGGCTGAAAAGTCCGGCGGCTGCGGCAGTGTCGTAGCAGCACCCATCGCGCTGCTCGTCGCTATGTTGGGCATGGCCTTGGTTGCAAAGAAGAAGGATTGATTTCGGAGCAATAAATCAAAAAACAAAAAACAGCCCTATGGGCTGAGGAAATAGCGGAAAAAAGAGAGAGTAATGCGAAAAGATATTTCGCAAAGCTCTCTCTTTTTGTGATATGAGTGATATTCCGACTGCGTCGGAGTGGTATTATACGGCTCCGCCGTGTAGTGATATTGTTCGGCTTCGCCTCACAGT
>JAZUSJ010000022.1:0-3582 GCA_045606685.1 Eubacteriales bacterium | reverse complement strand
CGTTTTGTGCGAATGATGGCGAGGTTGCCCGACACAAAGCCTCCCCGCGGGGGAGGGGGACCGCAGCGGAGCGCAGTTGACCGAGGCACGAGGGAAACAAGTGACGCGGTTGCGGTGGTAGGGGTTCCCATACGGACGCTCTTTTATCAAGAGCAGAACGTGAAAAAGCCACCACGTATGTGATGGCTTATTTCATTTATCTCCGCTATTTATGCAGCTCCATCGCTGCGGGCTTTTTTGTTATGCTTGCATCAGCGCTTGAAAATCCTCTCTGTCAAACAATGGCGCATACCGTTCCTGTCTCAGTCTGTTTTTGAGCTGCTCGGGCATCGGCTTTTCGATGTCATCCATACCGCTGAAAATGTACATCATACGGTAATCCACGGGATAAACCACTTCAATTCCTTCAAATACGCCTTCCAGCGTATGCTTCTCACCCTGCGGAACCTTTTTTGCGTGCTCCATCATGGTGCGCAGATAGTCCATCGCCTGATCAAGATTCCCCTCTTGCAGCTCAAAATCGGCACGCATCTGATATGCGCAGACCAGATTCTTATGAAAATCATGATAATTTCCGTCCGGGAACATCACATTGAGTATCGCCTCTTCCGCATCAAGCGCGGCTTCCACGTAAGGCTCTTTCTTTTCGGCAAAATGATAAATCCTGGAAAATGCGATGCACAAATCATCCAGTTTATTGTGAACTGTCCATTTCTTGTGCTGCACCTGCTTCTCGCCCTGCAAACACACATCCAATGCGTGATTCTTGGTAAACCGACTTTTCTCCGGGAACATGTTTGCGTATTCCAAAGCCTTGTCGTGTTCCCCCATAGACTTATAGAGTATCATAAGATTCCAGATCGCCTCTTCTCTGATTGCAACGACCTCGCATTCCTCGATCACAAGCTCGTAGTGCTTGATTGCTCTTTGCATCATTTCCGTGGAATACTTCGCCTCGGGATCTTCCTTGCATTCCGGCAGATACGCCATAGAGCTTTCGGCATGTGCCAAAAACACAAGATATTTGTACTCGTTGGGATACTCCTTGACCGCCTGCTGTGCGATCCGATAATTCTCCCTGACGTCGTATTTCATATAGTTCTCGTAATGCTCGTCGTACTCCAGCCGCTTTGCGTCGGTTTCTTCCTTCTTGCCACCAAGCAATTCGTCCGCACTCACGCCCAAAATTCTTGCAAGCGGCATGATCAGCGCAAGATCGGGCGCAGTCAGCCCGCACTCCCACTTTGAAACCGCCTTGTCGGTCACGCCAAGATAATCCGCCAGCCTCTCCTGCGTCAAGCCCTGCTGTCGCCTGAGCTGCTTGATTCTTTGTCCGATTTGATTCATATTTCCACCTCTTGTCAATTAGTAAGCCCGGCCTTGCTTCCGTGTATAGTATAGCACAGATGGGCAGGCGTTGCAACACCCGCGTTTTCGGGTGGAAGTATCCTGACGGGAGAGTTTGGGAGCTAATTAGAAATTACATTTCTAACCAATCTTCACGCAATATCGCACGTTCTTCCATATCGTAAAAGCCGCCCAAACGAGATTTCATATATCCACGTTGAATTCCTTCCAGTCGCAAACCGCATTTTTCTGCTACTTTTCCCGATGCAGGATTTTCCGTAGCATTACGAATTACAATTCGATGAAATCCGACCTCTGAAAACAAATAATTAATAACAGCTTTCACTGCCTCAGTCATGTATCCCTTGTTCCAATAATTATATCCAATACAGTATCCAAGCTCACACCATTCATCTCGCTCGGAAAATCCAATGACGTTGATAACACCGATCAGATTCCCATCGAGTTCGATTCCCCAATCATAACGGTCAATATTCTCACTACGCTTCATCCATTTTTCAACAACTGCTTTTGAATCGTCCAATGTTTTATGAGGATCCCATGAAAGATATTTCGCAACTCTCATATCACTTGTCCAATTATTGAACATTTGTGTTTCATCACCCTGTTTGAAGCGTCGCAGCTCCAATCTCTGTGTCGTCAATGTTTTTGTTCCATGATGTGTTAACATAGCCATCATTCCCTTTCTTCACATTTTTAAATTTGCATTTCTGCTTTTCTTAATAGTAAAAAGGTGCAAGTCGAAAAGTTTTCGACTTGCACCTCATGTTATACTTTTTATCGATCTTATTTACTATTATCGATATAGGGCATGACAATGCAAGTCCGACAAAACAACTTTGCCGCACTTCGCAACGATATTCTTTTTATTAAACGACCAAATGATTTCGAACATTGTCTTTGCCCTTTCAAAATTATGATTACAGATTATAGCACATCATAAAAATGTTGTCAATAGATTTAGTAATAATTTATTTGTAAGCTACAGGATGTATACACCTCCGCAGGGGGCGCGTGGGGGCTTTCAATTATAGTAACTTAAAAAAGCTTTGGAAACGTTAAATATCCCTCTACCCATAACAGGTAGAGGGATTCAATAGAAATTGGTTTAGCAAATGATGCCTTTTTTCAAAGCAGCTTGAATATCGTTATCAGAAACCAATGTATATACCCTTGCTCCATATTTATGTTGTAACAGATCACTTCCGGAAATATCATTTTCATTATGCGCTTTAGTATCCACAATACTGATCACCGCTACGATATTAACGTCATACTCCTTTGTGAGCCGATTCAGTCTTTCATCGATTGTTTTTCCTGAACCTATCATATCATCTATTACAATGACATTGTCATCGGGGCAAGGCGTATATCCGCAAATCATTCGTCCGCGACTATCCGGGAGCTTACGATCATAGGAATAAGAGGTTGTTACTCCATATTTTTGGAATAATGCACATGCTGTTGCTGTCGAAAAAGCAAGACCATGATATGCAAGTCCCATGATCATATCATAGGACAAATGATTCTCACAGATCAAATCTGCAAAGCATTCTCCGATTTTTGCAATTTGAGCATTTGTTGAAAAATTTTCTGTATTGATTCGATAAGCTCCCTCAGTATCTAAGGTAAGCACTCCGCTATGATACATTAAACGAACAAACTGCTCCTTATAGGTATAGGCATTCAGCTTATGCCCCATCAACTCGTCAATCGTAATCCCGAAATAATCTGCCAATTGTGGAAGAATTGAAATATCCGGCGAAGAAAGCTCATTCTCCCATTTTGATATCGCTTGCGTAGAAATGTGTAATGCATCGGCCAATTTCTCCTGTGTATCTCCCTTGCACAGCCGCAATCTTTTGATGTTTTGCCCAATCATAGTATTTCTCCAATAATAAATATTTAAGATGGCCATCTCATGTTTCTATTATATATGGTTTTGCTTGATTCGTCAATCAGCGGTTATTCTATTATTTTGCAACCGTTGGTTTATGGAATTGTAGAATAGATCGCGTTCCAATGTATCCAATACTCCCCCGCGGGGGACGGGGGAGCGGGAGTAGCGAAGCAGCGCTGGGGGAGCGAAGCGGCGCGAGCGCTATCAGAATATTGTGCAATTAGAAAAAGTGTACCCCCATACACATCACCTGGATTATCAATATTCCCCCTCGGGGGAGTGCGAGGGTAGCGAAGCGGCGCGAGCGCAATGAA
>JAZUSJ010000021.1:0-16673 GCA_045606685.1 Eubacteriales bacterium | reverse complement strand
CAAGCGACCAGAACGACGGAGATAACCATGCAAAGTGCCAACAAAACGAGTAACTTTTTCATGATATCTTTCCTTTCATGATTATTTTTTAACCTACGGATAGGTACATATATGATATCACAAAGATTTGAATTTTGCAATAAAAATCCGCAAAAATATTTACATAAAAAGAAAAAATAGGCGCTTTACACAAAGATTCTGTAAGGAATATGGACAAAATCACAACACGAATGCAAAACTCATGCTGCAACGAAAAAAATCAGGCGGTCACACGAGTGCAACCGCCTGATTTTTCCTATGTATTGATGCGTATTTTCTGTTATTTTACTGCTTATACGTCATTTCACCGTAGGTAGGAACCGGCCAAAGAGCCGACGGTATCAAGGCCTCCATGGCATCTATGGGTGTACGCAGCGCCTGCATGGCCGGTACGACCTTATCGCAGAACGCACGTGCGATCGCCAGATGATCTCCCTGCGCAACAGCATCCGCATCGGCACGTCTGAGTGCCTCCAGCGCCGCATACGCCTGCTCGTTGTAGGCCGAGAGCTTGGTCAGCAGATCCTTTTCCACACCGATAGAGCCGACGCCAAGCACCTCCCTCTTTTGCTTTGCGGTGGTGGCCAGGCGGCACATATATTCCTCAACTGCGGGAATATATTCTCTGGACGCCATGACGATCATGGTCTGAGCCTCGATATTGATGATCTTGGCATAGTTTTCCAGCAGAATGTCCATGCGCGACTGCAGCTCCGTGCTGCTCATCACGCCGAATTTTTCAAACAATTCCACGTTTTCGGGATCGGTCATGTGCGGATAGACGTCCACGGAGCGCTTATAATTGCAGAGTCCGCGGCGCTCGGCCTCCTCCTCCCATTCCTTGGAATAGCCGTTGCCGCTGAACAGGATGCGCTCGTGCTTGGTGAACACCTCGCGCAAAAGCTCATGCAGCTCAGCATCAAAATCGGTGGCTTTTTCCAAGCGATCCGCGTATTCGCAGAAGGATTTTGCCACAGCCGTATTGAGTACGATGTTGGGCATGGCGATGTTCTGCGCAGCGCCCGGCATACGGAACTCGAATTTCTTGCCCGTAAAGGCAAATGGAGAGGTACGGTTGCGGTCGGTGGTATCCTTACGGATGGCGGGGATGGACGGAATGCCCAGATTCAGCGTGGCTCTTCCCTTTCCCGCATAGGTGGTGCCGTGGATCATGGAATGAATGACGTGCTCCAGCTCCTCGCCCACGAAAATGGAGATGATGGCAGGAGGTGCTTCGGCGACGCCAAGGCGCGTGTCGTTGCCTGCGGTGGCAATGGACAGGCGCAAAAGCCCCTGATAATCGTCCACGGCCTGGATCACGGCTGCTAAAATCAGCAGAAATTGCAGGTTTTCGCCCGGTTTTTTGCCCGGATCGGTCAGATTCTTGCCCGAATCGGTGGCAAGCGCCCAGTTATTGTGCTTGCCGGAGCCGCTGACACCCTGATAGGGCTTTTCATGCAGCAGGCAGACCAGATCGTGACGCTCGGCGACCTTTTTCATGTACTCCATGGTCAGCATATTCTGATCAACCGCCACGTTTGCGGTGGTATAGATGGGGGCAAGCTCGTGCTGTGAGGGTGCTGCCTCGTTGTGCTTGGTCTTTGCATTGATGCCCAGCGCCCAAAGCTCACGGTCAAGCTCGGCCATAAAGGCGGATACACGGGTTTTCAGAGGGCCGAAATAATGATCCTCCATCTCCTGTCCCTTGGGTGCAGGTGCGCCGAACAGCGTTCTGCCGCAGTAGGAGAGATCCTTACGGCGGTCAAAATACTTTTTATTGATCAAAAAATACTCCTGCTCTGCACCGACCGTGGGAGATACGCGTGTGGCGGTCGTGTCGCCAAACAGGCGCAGAATACGGAGTGCCTGCGTGTTGAGTGCGTCCATGGAGCGCAAAAGAGGCGTTTTGGTATCCAACGCCTCGCCCGTATAGGAGCAGAAGGCGGTGGGAATATACAAAGTACCGTCCTTGACAAAGGCATAGGAGGCGGGATCCCAGGCGGTATAGCCTCTGGCCTCAAAGGTGGCGCGCAGACCGCCCGAGGGGAAGGAGGAGGCATCACTTTCGCCCTTGATCAGCTCCTTGCCGGAGAATTCCATAATGACCTTATCGCCAAGCGGGGAGATAAAGGCATCATGCTTTTCGGCCGTGACGCCGGAGAGAGGCTGAAACCAATGGGTAAAGTGGGTAGCTCCCTTTTCGATAGCCCAGTCCTTCATGGCGGTGGCAACCGTGCCTGCAATGGCGGGATCGATCACACCGCCCGTGGCAATGGTATTGGCCAAGGAGCGATAGACGTCCTTGGGAAGTTTTTGACGCATCACGTCGTCGTTAAAGACGCGTGAGCCGTAAAGCTCGGGTACGTTCATGGTAATATCCTTTAGTTTAAAAATAGGATGAAAAATAGGTAAAGTAACCCCCAACGGGCCACTCTCACAGGATGAAAGTTTTGATCAAACTTTTACAAAAGTTTGCGGGGTACGGGGCAGAGCCCCGAAAAACGCCGTTTTTTTGGTTCTTTTTTTGCGGCTACTTGCTCAAAAAAAGAACGGAGAGGATTTTCTCAATGTTGCGTGTCCTAATTCGTCACCCACTTTTTTCTTTGACACCGCCGGCGCAAAGAAAAAAGTTCACAAAAAAGAAACGCCGAGATGATTTCGCGCCTGCGGGCGCGACGAGGGCGCTGCCCTCGACCTGCAAACTTTTGTAAAAGTTTGATCAAAACTTTCATGAGTTGGGTGATCCGTTTGGGTGGAGGTGGATGAAAATTTTTGGGGTTGGTTATTAGAATTAGTTCCCTTTGATCTTCTTCCAATACTCCGCGGCGGCCTGCTCGGTCTTATTCTGCGCGGGATTGTAATACTTCTTGTCCTTTAAATCATTGGGCAAATACTGCTGCTTGACGTAATGGTTCGGGAAATCGTGCGGATACTGATATCCCTTATTGAGCGGGCTTTGCAAATGCTCAGGAATATCGTTCCCCTTCCCTGCCCTGACATCCTCAAGAGCAGCATCCAAGGCTACATGCGTGGCGTTGGATTTGGGAGAGGTTGCCAGAATGATTGCCGCATTTCCCAAGGGGATTCTCGCCTCGGGCATGCCCAGCTCCTTTGCCGATTCGCAGCAGGCTCTCGTAATTACTGCTGCCATGGGGTAAGCCGCGCCGATATCCTCGTTTGCGATCACCTGCAATCTTCTGCAGACCGAGATCAACTCGCCCGATTCCAGCAATTTTGCTGTATAAAATGCCGCTGCGTCGGGATCTGAGCCGCGGATCGACTTTTGCAGACAGGAAAGCAGGTCGTAATGCGCGTCGTCGCCGTAGTTTCCGATGCCGCTTTTGAATGCGTCCACATGCTCACGCAGAATTTCATCGTCTGCCGAGAAAAATGCATTCTCAAACAGCCCGATTGCGCGTCTGACGTCGCCGCCTGCCGCCTTTGCCACGTAGCAAAGCAACTCCTCGGTCGCTTTTTTCTCTGTTCCATGCTCGCCGTTGAGGTAATCCAGCGCACGTCTGAGCATCACGGCCCCGCTTTTGGGCGGTACGGGCTTGAATTCAAACAGCGAGGAGCGCGAAATGATCGCGTTGTATACGTAAAAATGGGGGTTTTCGGTGGTGGAAGCGATCAGCGTGATCCTGCCGTCCTCCATATATTCCAGCAAGGTCTGCTGCTGCTTTCTGTTGAAATACTGGATCTCGTCCAGATATAAAAGCACGCCGCCCGATCCGAAAATGTTATTGGTCTCGGCAATGATATCTTTGATATCCTGCGTGGACGCGTGCGTAGCGTTGAGCTTGCGGAATTGCATGCCCGACGCTGCCGCTATGGCCGACGCTGCCGTGGTCTTTCCCGTTCCCGGAGGGCCGAAAAAGATCATATTCGTGATCCTTCCCCCTGCCAGCATGCGCCTTACCACACCGTGAGAACCGAACAAATGTTCTTGTCCGACGATCTCGTCTAAATTTTTGGGGCGGAGGATGTCCGCCAGCTGCATATTTTTCATACTTTATTCGCTCCGAATTCGCTCTGACAAGCGTCCACGAACGCTGAAAATACCTTTTGCATGGATTCATCCTGCTTACGGAAGATCTCGGGATGCCACTGCACGGCAAAATAGAAGCGATGCCCTTCCATATGCACAGCCTCGATATATCCGTCAACGCTGATTGCGTCTGCGCAAAGCGAAGGCGCAAGGTCCTTGATATTCTGATGATGGAAGCTGTTGACCATCAATTCATCCCTGCCTGTCAGCCTTTGCAGCATGGAACTTTTGCAAACAAGCGTTCTCTGCTCGGTGGTTGTGCCGGGCGTGTCCTGCCTGTGATGGTCAATGTGCTGGTAAAGCGTGCCTCCCTCGGCCACGTTGAGCAGCTGAATGCCGCGGCAAATGCCCAAAATGGGCTTGCCCGTGGGCAAAACGTGCGCATACAGCGCAAGCTCAAACGCATCGCGGTCGGCATCGATCTCAACGTTATCAAACATCTTGACCTCACCGTAGTGCGCGGGATCCATATCATCACCGCCCGCAAACAGAAATCCGTCGAAGACACGGGCGTATTCCGCGAGCTTTTCCTGATCCTGCGTATATGCCAAAAATACAGGAACAGCCCCCGCTTCCCAGATCGAATTGAGATAATTCTGGCTCATGGAGATCTTTCCTTCGGCAGTTTTGGAGCAGGTGATGCCTATGATCGGTCTTTTCATGCGTTGGTGTTCTCCTTTTTCGGTGTCAATGATAATTTGCCTCGGGGCGCAACAGCCCGATAAAGTTATCCAGCATCTGCAGCATATCCGGCAGAATGAAGATGATGAACAGGGCGACAAGCAGCGAGATGCCTGCCACGATCAGCACAGAGATAAATCCCGAGCCTTTTTTGTCATAACGGATGTCTGCTGCGTAGGAATCGTCCTTGGGTATATAGAAAGTATCTGTCTCAAAATTGATCTTGTATGCAAAGCTCTTGAATGCGGGGCTGTCCTTGGTAGCGTTTGCCTCATATTCTGCTCTTTTTTGCGCGACCTGATCGTCATATTCCTTTTTTTGCGTGCAAACGACTACCTTGGAGAGCGATCCGCCGCGCAATGCACCGCGAACGGCAGCATTCTTGCGGTAACCAAGCTCATACAGCGTTTTTGCGCTCTCGGGCGTATAGCACTCCTCCGAGATCAGCTTGCGCACGAATTCGCCAAGTCCCTTTTTCTCATAAACTGCCATAATGGCAGCCAGTACCATGCCAAGACAAAGCGCAATGATGGCCCACGAAAGATTGATGATGCCGCCGCCCCCGATGTCCAGGTTGAGGTTTTCATACTGCGCGATATCGATGGTAAAGTACTTTTCTGTCAGATACGCCCATAATTCTGCGATCAGCGAGGGCTGGTCGGAGGCGTCATTGCTCAGATTGATCAGTATACGGGTAAATCCGGACATTGAAGTCCTCCTTTCTTAAAGCAGAACAAACGTTCTAACATCGCAGAACGCTTGTCCCGTAATATTTCGCCGAAAATCAGCGGATCACGTCAAGTCCGATGTACTTGCGCAGGCAATCCGGTACGTTGACAGAGCCGTCAGCGTTCTGATTCTGTTCAACAAGCGCGGGGAAGATACGGCTTGTAGCCAAGCCGGAGCCGTTGAGCGTATGCACGTATTCGATCTTGCCATCTGCTCTCTTGACTCTCATCATACCTCTGCGCGCCTGGTAATCGCGTGCGTTGGATACCGAGGAAACCTCCTTGTAACCGTTCATGGAGGGGATATTGATCTCGATATCGTAGGTTCTTGCCATGGATGCGGAGCAGTCCTCGGCAGCCAGCTTGACGGTTCTGAAGTGGAAGCCCAAGCCCTTGACAAGGTTTTCTGCGTTTGCAACCAGCTCGTCGAATGCCTCGTCGCTCTTTTCGGGCAACGTGTACTGCACCATCTCTACCTTATTGAACTGGTGACCGCGTACCATGCCGCGCTCATCTGCTCTGTAGGAGCCTGCCTCACGGCGGAAGCAAGGAGTATAGGAAATGTACTTACGGGGCAGATCTGCCTCGGTCAGGATCTCGTCGCGGTGCAGAGATACCAGTGCGGTCTCAGCGGTGGGGAGCATAAAGCGGCGGCGCTCGTCGTCATCCTGCTGCTCCAGCCAGTACACCTCATCCTTGAACTTGGGGAACTGACCTGCGGTCTGGCCGCACTCGTAGCCCAGCATATGGGGAACGAGCATCAGCTCATAGCCGTTGCCGAGGTGAAAATCGATAAAGTAGTTGAGCAGCGCCCATTCAAGGCGTGCGCCGACACCGGAATAGATCCAGAAGCCCGCGCCGGAAAGCTTGGTGCCGCGCTTGTAGTCGATCAGCCCGAGATCGGTGCAAAGATCTACGTGATTCTTGGGCTCGAAATCAAACTTTCTGGGCTCACCGTAGTAGCGCAGAGGCTGGTTGTTTTCCTTACCGCCGGGCAAAAGATCCTCATCGGGCAGGTTGGGCAGGCAGAGCAGAAGTCCCTGATACTGTACCTCAACCGTCTTCTTTCTTTCATCGATCTCCTTGACGCGTGCGCCCATTTCCTTCATCTGTGCAAAGATGGGGGTAACGTCTGCGCCCTGCTTTTTGAGCTGAGGGATCTGCTTGTTGATCTTATTCTGTTCAGCTTTGATCGCTTCGCCTTCCACGATCAGGGCGCGTCTTTCGGTGTCAAGCGCAAGGATCTGCTCGATCTCCTGTCTTGCGTCCTTGCCCTTCTTTGCAAGTCTTGCAATGACCTCTTCGGGGTTATTTTTGATATAATTGATGTCGATCATGATAATTTCTCCGTAATATATTAGTCTTGGTCTGCGAAAAAGTCACTTCCGCAGAGAATTTTGATGATTTCCTCCAGATCCTGATCATCCTCATAGGACAGCTCAACGATCTTCTTCTTTGCCACGCGTGCGATTCTGACCTTTCTGCCGAGCGTGTGCATCACGCGACGCTCCAGATCCTTCATATAAACCTTGCGCTGGGGATCCGAGTCGTCAAGCTCCTCGGACTGCTCGTCAGCCTCGGAACGTGCCTTGAACAGGCGCACGATGCGTTCGGTTTCGCGCACGGAATAGTCCTTTTCCACGATCTTTTGCGCAAGATCCACGATCTGTGCATCGTCGTCAAGGCCAAGCAGGGCTCTTGCGTGACCGCCCGAAATATCGCCCTTTTTGAGCAGCTCGAGTGCTTGCTCGGGAAGCTCCAGCAAACGCAGCATGTTTGTAATGGTGGAACGGTTCTTGCCTACCTTTTTCGCTACGTCGTCCTGGGTGCAGCCGTATCTGTCAATCAACGCCTGATAAGCAAACGCCTCTTCCACGGGATTCAGATCCTGTCTTTGGACGTTCTCGATCAGAGCAATCTCGGACGTTTTCATGTCGTCGCTGTCCATAATGACGACCGGAACTTCGGTCAGACCTGCCATTTTTGCTGCTCTCCAACGACGTTCACCGGCAATGATCTCATATGTGCCGGGCGCGACGGGATTTTCGCGCAAAATCAGCGGGACAAGCACGCCGTAAGCTGCCACGGAATCTGCCAGAGCCTGCAGAGGCTCAAGGTCAAAATCCTTTCTGGGCTGGTCGCGTCTTGGTTCAATATCGGCTAAGCGAATGGTTGTGATAGAGTCTTTTTTGGATTCCAGCATGTTGTCGTCCAGAATTTCATAGAAATTTCTGCCGAGTCCGCCTTGTTTTCTTGCCATTTTACGCTACCTCCCTGTTAAATTCTCGATGCGAGGTCTTTGGCACAAGCCAAATACTCAACAGAACCCTTATTGCGCTTGTCATGATAGTAGACAGGCATACCAAAGCCGGGAGCCTCGGATACCTTGACGCTGCGGGAGATGGGAGGATCCAGCAGCTTGTCCGCATAGTGACGGCGAAGCTCGTTCATTACCTGCTGAGAAAGCAGAAGTCTGCCGTTGTACATGGTGATCAGGATGCCGGTTACGGACAGATTGTTGTTGTAGTGGGATTTGATACGGCCAACCGTGATCATCAGCTGAGAAAGTCCTTCGAGTGCGTAGAATTCGCACTGCATGGGAATCACAATGCCGTCACTTGCAGCCATTGCGTTGACGGTCAGCATGCCCAAGGAAGGAGGACAGTCGATGATGATGTAATCATAGTTGTCCTTGATGGGCGCGAGAGCCTCTTTCATGCGATATTCGCTGTTTTCGTGCTGGAAAAGCTCAAATTCGGCACCTGCAAGTGCAATATTGGTGGGAACAAGGTCCAAATTATCGTATTCGGTTTCCATGATGGCGTCCTGCATCGGAACGTCACCTGTCAGAACATCATTGATGGTCAGCTTGAGCGACTTTTTGGGAACGCCTGCGCCGCTGGTTGTGTTACCCTGGGGATCAAGGTCGATCATAAGTACCTTGTGACCGAGAATGCCAAGGGAAGCGGCAATATTGACAGCAGAAGTGGTCTTGCCTACGCCGCCTTTTTGGTTGCAAAATGAAATTATTTTACCCATGAAATCTATTTATACCTCCGAAAAATATACTGCAATTATTATATCACGAATAAAACGTGAATGCAATAGGTTTTTACAGAAATATTGTACTTTTTTCAAAATGTTTCACGTGAAACCATATGAGCTGAGCTAAATGTTTCACGTGAAACTATATGTGCTGAGCGAAATGTTCCACGTGAAACCATATGAACTGAGTAAAATGTTTCACATGAAACTATATGTGCTGAGCAAAATGTTTCACGTGAAACGTCGGATCATTGAAGCAAAAATGTTCCACGTGAAACATCACTCACGTACGATAATCGTGATTCTTTGCCAACGCTCGCCCGATTCTGTCAAACATGAAACGTGATATCCAAAATTGCGCAGCTTGTTTGTTGCGGTTGTGATATGATCGGTGAAAGAGTCAATGTCGGCAATTTGCCTTTCAAATTCGCTGACCGGGGCTATCGGCATAGTGTCATCTCTGTATTTATCGACAAGTTCCTCGGTTTGCTGCACGGTTAAGTGCATTTCTCCTGTTGTTTTTATCAGCTTCGCTCTTTTTGGTGGCAAAACGCGCAAAAGCGCACGCGCGTGACGCTCGGTAAGCCGATAGAATAAGATCTGCTCGCGTTCTTGCTGCGTGTATTGTAATAGTCTGATCTTATTACCGATGGATGATTGGCTGACATGCAATTGCTTTGCAAGTCGGCTTTGCGTATATCCGTATTCCAAACATAATTTTTGCATCAGCTCTGCCTGCGCAAACATATCACCGCTGTTTTCCGTTATGCTCTTAATATACTGCTCTGTCATATACATCTCCCCTGATTACTTTGCGCCATTTTAGCATACAGGCCGAGAAAAATATGTAAATGCAGAAAGTATCGCAGAAATCGTGATTTACGGGGAAGATGTCAGGAATCAGAATACGCTGTCGCGAAAAAGTTAAATTACAAAGAAAAAACCGCTGCATTACAGCGGTTTTTTTAAGATCTGCGCGTATTGACGCGGAAAATTATTTGGCGTGGGAGAAACCTTGCGGATGATAAAGATGAAACGCTCCTCCTGGGTGCCTTTTTCGTCCTTTAAGGTGAATTTGTGCGTGTCGATAAGTTGACCGCCTAATCTTTTGATTGCAGCTTGTGCATCCTCCAGCTCTTTTTGGCCGGATGCACCCTTCATGGCAACAAATGTGCCGCCAAGCGCAACAAAGGGCAGGGTGATCTCGCAAAGAATGCGAAGCTCGGAAACGGCACGCGCGGTAACGGCATCGAAGCTCTCTCGCATATCGGTTTTGGCAAGCTCCTCTGCGCGGCCTGTCAGGGCTTTGACGTTGTTAAGAGAAAACTTCTGCGCGGTGCTTTGCACGTGTGCGATCTTTTTTGCCGTGCTGTCGATTGCCGTGATAGAGAGGTCGGGACGCGCCACTGCAAGCGGCAGCGTGGGAAATCCGCCGCCCGTACCAACGTCAAGAAGTGTTGCATTTTGCGGAATATGGGCTGCGATGGTCAAAGAATCCGCAAAGTGCTTGGTGATGACTCCGGGAACGTCGCGAATGGCAGTCAGATTGTGTATCTGATTGACTTCCAGAATATGCTCGCAAAGCTGTGCGTAGGTTTGCTTGTTTTGCTCGGTTGCATACTCACAAAGACCGTTTGCTGCAAATACTTGGTCAAAAACCTCGGAAAATTGATGCATAATCTACTCCTTTACTTGATTCCCAGCCAGATCAGCAGCACGGAAATGTCTGCGGGATTGACACCGCTGATGCGTGAGGCCTGTCCGATGGTCAGCGGCTTGATGGCGTTGAGCTTTTGCGCTGCTTCAAGCCTCAAACCCTTGATGAGCGTGTAATCCGTGTCGGGACAAAGGTGCTTGTCCTCCAATTTTTGGTGTCTTTGCGCTTCTGCAAAGGCGCGTTTGATATAGCCCTCGTACTTCATATCTATCTCCACGGTTTCCAGCACGCGCCGCATAAGAGGCTTGCGTGCGTCGTCCACGGGTGCAATATCGGCATACGTCAGCTCGGGCCTGCGCAAAAGATCGGCAAGAGAGCAGCCGGATTTGATGGGCGGCAGGCTGAAAGATGCAAGAAAATCATTGGCCTTGGCCATGGAAATGTGCGTGTTTTCCAGTCTTTCCTTCTCGTTTTTGATCAATTCCTGCTTTTCAAGGAAGCTTTGGTATCTATGTTCACAAATCAGACCGTTTTCGTATCCGATGGGTGTCAGACGCGCGTCAGCGTTGTCCTGGCGCAAAAGCAGACGGTATTCCGAGCGCGAGGTCATCATGCGGTAAGGCTCGTGCGTTCCTTTGGTGACAAGATCGTCGATCAGCGTGCCGATATAGCTGCCGGAGCGCGGCAGGATCATGCCGTCAAGACCTTTGACGCGGCGGGCAGCATTGATGCCCGCAACAAGTCCTTGCGCAGCCGCTTCCTCGTAGCCTGACGTGCCGTTGAATTGCCCGGCGCCGAAAAGACCGCCAATGGCCTTGAATTCCAGCGTGGGGAGCATTTGCAAAGGATCTGCGCAGTCGTATTCAATGGCGTATGCATAGCGCATGATCTCTGCATTCTCAAATCCGTCAAGCGTGCGCAGCATTTCGTACTGCACGTCGGGCGGCAGAGAGGTGGAAAAGCCCTGAATGTACATTTCCTCATTGTCCTCGCCCATTGGCTCAACAAACAGCTGATGGCGGGGTTTGTCGGCAAAACGCACCAATTTGTCCTCAATCGAGGGGCAATAACGCGGCCCCGTGCCGTGAATCTGGCCGGAATAGAGCGCGGAACGCTTGATATTGGAGAGAATGACGTTGTGCGTGTTTTCGTTGGTATATACGATATGACAGGGCGTTTGCTGCATAGAATAGAACAAATGTTCTGCATTGTCCTGACTGTAGGGCAGGGGATTGTCCTCGCCGGGCTGAAGCTCGAGTGCAGAGAAATCAATGGTGGAGCGCTTGACACGCGCGGGCGTGCCGGTCTTGAAGCGCATCATTTTGATGCCAAGCGATAGGAGCGACTCGGTCAGCGCATTTGCGGGCAGCATGCCGTCGGGGCCGGCGGGGTAGTTGACGTCACCCACGAAAATGCGGCCGCCAAGGTGAGTGCCTGTGGCAATGATGACGGCAGAGGTCTCCCAAAGCTCGCCAAGATGCGTGCGTACCCCCACGATCTGCGGATGCTCGGGGGCGTTGTCGGTCAGAATTTCCACGATTTCGGCTTGGATCAGGCGTAAATTGGGCGTCAGCTCCAGCGTGTGCTTCATGATATTCTGATATTTGCGACGGTCTGCCTGAATGCGCTTGGAGTATACGGCAGCACCCTTACCGAGATTGAGCGTGCGCGATTGCAGCGTGACGCGGTCGGCCGCGCGTCCCATTTCACCGCCCAGAGCATCGATCTCGTAGACTAAGTGTCCCTTGGCCGTACCGCCGATAGAAGGGTTGCAGGGCATGTTGGCCACGGCATCGAGCGAGAGGGTAAAGAGGACGGTGTCCACACCCATACGCGCAGAGGCGAGCGCTGCCTCAACACCTGCGTGACCTGCACCGATGACGGCAATTTTGGTTGAAAGCTTCATAAAAATCGATCCTTTTCGAAAGATTGCATAATATTTCATGATAATTATAGCACGAAAAACGCCAACAGTCAAGAGGCCAACCGCACCATACGGACACCCTCTCATGAAAGTTTCGCTCGAGCCTTTTCAGAAAGGCATGGTGGCGTGTGAATGTTGTTGTACATTCGAGTGTCAGCGACGCCACCCGATGCTGAATTTCTGCGAAATTCAGCATCCAAAAGTCAACCGGCAGCGCCCCAAGTCGCGCCCGCAGGCGCGAAACTCCAAAAACGCTGTTTTTGGTTCTTTTTGCAGCTCCTTGCTCAAAAAGAACGGAGAGGGTTTTCTCACATAATATCTCTACGGTTATTTACAAAAAAAGAACCCAAAAATGGGTTCTCTTTTGCTTATCGATTCGTTGTGAAGGCCTCGATCAGTTGACGAAGTGCTTGAATCTGTGCATCGGTCAGATTCTGACAATCTATCATGATGTGAGATTGATTTTCTCTGCCCAAAAGATAGTCCGTGCTGCATTTATAAAGGTGTGCAAGAGAAAGCAGCACTTCGGTGCTTGGCGTTCGTTCGCCTGTTTCATATCCCGAAATGATGGAAGGAGATATGCCGATCATGTCTGCGACCTGCTTTTGTGAATATCCGAATCCGATTCGCAGTGTTTGTAATTTTTCCGGTAAACCTTTGATCATGTGTACTCCTCCAACGCTTATTGTGTTGAGATCATTATACAAGACGGAGCAACACAATGGGTGAACAAAGAAACGCGCAAAGTGTTGACAAAGTGTGCGAATTGTGTTATAATCAAGCCAGAACGCTTGGAGAGGTGCGATATGGGAAAGGTAGGGATTATTAAGGAGTTTGATAAGCTGGGCAGATTGGTGATTCCAAAAGATTTGCGTGAACGATATGCAATGGATAATAAGGTGGAGATCATAGCAACAGAGCAGGGGATATTGCTTAAAAGCCCGGAATATAAATTGGTCAAAAGGGAAGAGGGGGATTGAAAAATCGCCCTTTTTTTCGTTGGTGGAAAGGCTAACAGAGCTGCAATCTGTCAGTCGGTAGGGGGTGAAGGTGCATTTTATTCGCCCCAAATGCCCAAAATCGTGCGAAGTTGGTCGCGAAACTGCAAAAAAAGCAGAATTCAGGACTTTTTCCATCATAAAAGTTCTCAAATCCTCTTTACTTTTTGCAAAAGTTGTGCTATTATATAAGGTGAGAAATTTTGCGGAGCATTTACGTAAAATTTCCACGATTTTCGTTTTTAATAAAATTTTATAAATGCAGGAGGAAAAAACAACATGGCTATCCCGAGAAAAAAGCTTTCTATGGACGGCAACCAGGCTGCTGCGCACGTGTCTTACGCGTTCACCGAAGTAGCCGGTATTTACCCCATTACCCCTTCCAGCCCTATGGCTGACTACACCGACCAGTGGGCAGCACAGGGCTTGAAGAACATCTTCGGCACTACCGTTAAGGTAACCGAAATGGAATCTGAGGCAGGTGCAGCAGGTACTGTACACGGCTCTCTGGCAGCAGGTGCGCTGACTACCACCTATACCGCTTCCCAGGGCCTGCTTCTCATGATCCCCAACATGTACAAGATCGCAGGCGAGCTTCTGCCCTGCGTATTCCACGTTTCTGCCCGTACAGTTGCTTCTCATGCACTGAACATCTTCGGCGACCACTCCGACGTCTACGCTTGCCGTCAGACCGGTTTCGCTATGCTGGCTGAGACCAACCCTCAGGAAATCATGGACCTGGGCGCTGTTGCTCACCTGGCTACCATCAAGGGCCGCGTTCCCTTCATCAGCTTCTTTGACGGCTTCCGTACCTCCCACGAGATCCAGAAGATCGAGGCTTGGGACTACGAGGATCTGGCTGAGCTGGTTGATATGGACGCTGTAAAGGCTTTCCGCGCTCGTTCTCTCAACCCCGAGCATCCCGTTCTCCGCGGCTCTGCTGAAAACGGTGATATCTTCTTCCAGCACAGAGAGGCTTGCAACAAGTACTACGATGCACTTCCTGCAATCGTTGAAGAGTACATGGACAAGATCAATGCTAAGCTCGGCACCGATTACAAGCTGTTCAACTACTACGGTGCAGAGGACGCAGAGCGTGTCATCATCGCTATGGGCTCTATCTGCGACGTTGCTGAAGAAGTGATCGACTACATGAACGCAAACGGCGAAAAGGTCGGTCTTGTCAAGGTAAGACTGTACAGACCTTTCCGCGCTGATAAGCTGATCGAAGCGATCCCCGCAACTGCTAAGAAGATCGCAGTGCTTGACAGAACCAAGGAGCCCGGTTCTCTGGGTGAGCCTCTGTATCTGGACGTTGTGACCGCTCTTGCACAGGCAGGCATCAAGAAGACCATCGTTGGCGGCAGATACGGCCTTGGCTCCAAGGATACGCCTCCTTCCTCCATCTTCGCTGTATATGAGAACCTCAAGAAGAGAGCTCCCAAGAACAACTTTACCATTGGTATCGTTGACGACGTGACCGGCTCCTCTCTGCCCGAGAAGGTTTGCCCCGATACCGCTCCCGCAGGCACCATCTCCTGCAAGTTCTGGGGCTTGGGCGGCGACGGTACCGTTGGTGCTAACAAGAACTCCATCAAGATCATCGGTGACCACACCGACAAGTTCATTCAGGCATACTTCCAGTATGACTCCAAGAAGACCGGCGGTATCACCATCTCGCACCTGCGCTTCGGTGACACCCCCATCAAGTCTCCTTACTACATCAACAAGGCTGACTTCGTTGCTTGCCACAACCAGGCTTACCTGAAGAAGTACGACATGGTTTCCGACGTTAAGCCCGGCGGTACCTTCCTCCTTGACTGCGAGTGGAACACCATCGAGACTCTGTCCAAGAACCTGCCTGCAAAGGTCAAGGAATATATCGCTAACAACAATATCAACTTCTACGTGATCAACGCTACCGACCTTGCAACCAACCGCATCGGTAACGCAAAGGTTAAGAACACCGTTCTGCAGTCCGCATTCTTCGCTCTGGCTAACATTCTGCCCGCCCAAGAGGCTGTTGAGTACATGAAGAAGATGGCTTACAAGTCCTACATCAAGAAGGGCCAGGCTATGGTTGACCTCAACTATGCCGCTATCGACGCAGGCGCAGATGCATTCGTCAAGGTTGACGTTCCCGAGGCATGGGCTAAGTGCCGCAAGGATCCCAAGAAGCCCGCGTTCAAGTCTGACCGCGCAGAGCTGGACGAGTTTGTCAACAATATCGTTGAGCCCGTTGGCGCAATGGAAGGCGACAAGCTGCCCGTTTCCGCATTCGAGAAGTACGTTGACGGTACCATGCCTCAGGGCGCAGCTGCTGCTGAAAAGCGCGGCGTTGCCGTTATGGTTCCCGAGTGGAATGCTGACAAGTGCGCTCAGTGTAACAACTGCTCGTTTGTATGTCCTCACGCTGCAATCCGTCCCTTCGCTATGACCGAGGAAGAGGCTGCAGGCGCTCCCAAGTCCACCAAGTTTGCTCCCAAGCCCGTTGTAAAGACCAACTACAAGTTCTCCATTGGCGTCTCTCCTCTGGACTGCATGGGTTGTACTCTTTGCGTAAAGGCTTGTCCCATCAACGCAATGGCTGAAAAGAAGGCTGCAGCTGCAGGTACCAAGCCCTCCAAGAAGGATCTGGCTATCTGGATGGCTCCTCAGCACACTCAGTCCGCTCAGCAGGCTGCTTTCGATTACGCGGTTAAGAACGTAACCGAGAAGCCCGAGCTGATCAACGCAACCGTTAAGGGCTCTCAGTTCAAGCAGCCCCTGCTTGAGTTCTCCGGCTCTTGCGCAGGTTGTGCAGAAACCTCTTACGCCAAGCTGATCACGCAGCTGTTCGGTGAGAGAATGTACATCTCCAACGCTACCGGTTGTTCCTCCATCTGGGGCGGTAGCGCACCCGCAACTCCTTACACCGTAAACAATGCAACCAAGAAGGGTCCGGCTTGGGCGAACTCCCTGTTTGAGGACAACGCTGAGCACGGTCTGGGTATGGCTCTTGGTCAGAAGGCAATCCGCGAGAAGCTGATCGCTAAGGTTGAGGAAATGGCTGCTTCCGAAAAGGCATCCGCAGAGTTCAAGGCTGCAGCAGACGCTTACCTTGCAACCAAGGATGACGGCGCAAAGAACGCTGAAGCTACCACCGCTCTGATCGCAGAGCTGGAGAAGGCTGCAGAGGCAGGTTGCCCCGTAGCTCCCGAAATCCTCGCAGAAAAGGATTACCTGAACAAGAAGTCCGTATGGATCTTCGGCGGTGACGGTTGGGCATACGATATCGGCTTTGGCGGTCTGGACCACGTTCTGGCTTCCGGCGAAAACGTCAACGTATTCGTATTCGATACCGAGGTTTACTCCAACACCGGCGGACAGGCTTCCAAGGCTTCCAACATCGGTCAGGTAGCTCAGTTCGCAGCTGCAGGTAAGGCAATCAGCAAGAAGAACCTTGCACAGATCGCTATGTCCTACGGCTACGTATACGTTGCACAGATCGCTATGGGTGCTGATATGAACAAGTCGGATCGTAGCCATGTCGTTCTGTGAGCCAAGGAGTTGC
>JAZUSJ010000020.1:0-5747 GCA_045606685.1 Eubacteriales bacterium | reverse complement strand
CCCACAGAACGACATGGCTACGATCCGACTTCGTCATCGATGGTGGGAACTGCTTGCTCGGATGCATAATCGCTGTCGTCTATGATAGTTTCGTTTGGATCGTCCTGCCAATCCTGCGATGGTTTCTGATCCACGCGCCATTCCCCCTTTCGATCAAAAATATATTGTACAGGTACGTCATACGCGTCGTGCGGCAAATACTCGGCTATGCCGACCTCAAACACCGCACACGCGCTCATCCCTTCAAAGGATGCCAAAAACCTGTCGTAATAGCCCCTACCGTAGCCAAGTCGGTTGCCCTCTTTGTCCACGGCAAGCGCGGGTACGATGCAAAGTGCGTCGTCCGCGGGCTGCCACAAGGGGCAATCCAAGCGCGGCTCCAAAATGCCAAAGCTGCCCTTTTCCAGCTGCTCGGGGGATTCCACGGCAAAAAAAGCCATGTTTCCCGCCTTATCAAGGCAGCGCGGATACGCCACGACCTTGCCCCTTTCCCATGCGTCAGCCGCCACACAGGACAGATCGATCTCACCCTCGGTAGCCGCATAAAGCAGCACACAGGATGCAGCCCGGTACATGGGGCTTTGCAAAATATGCGCACAGATCTCACGCGTCTGCGCGTCCCTTTGCTCAGGCAGCATATCCGCACGCGCGGCACGGTAGTGCGCACGCAGTTGTTTTTTACTCAGTTGATTCATTTGGCAAACACCGAGGCAGCGATCTGCTCGGCAGTTTCCTTGCCGCAAAGTGCCTCGACCAGACACAGCCCGAATTCAAGTGCTGCGCCCATGCCCTTGGCGGTGATGATCCTGCCGTCGCACTCCACGCGAGCATCGGTCACGGTCGCGCCCTCCAAATGTTGCTCAAAGCCGGGATAGCACACGGCTCTTTTGCCCTGCAGATAACCGCGCTTGCCAAGCACCATGGGTGCAGCACAAATGGCGCAGAGATATGCACCGTTACGCGAAGCGGATCGCAGCGCGGCATCCACCACGCGCGATTGATCCAGATTGGCAGAGCCGGGCATGCCGCCGGGCAGAATGATCATATCGGGAGCAGCATCGCGGTACATGGTGTCCGGAATATCGGCCTGCACGCGAATGCCGTGCGCACCGAGAATGCTGTCACCGCCCACGCCGACCGTGGTGACCTTGACGCCTGCGCGACGCAGCACGTCCAAGGGCGTCAGCGCCTCGATCTCCTCAAAGCCGTTAGCCAAAAACAAATATACCATGATGCCCCTCCTGTTTATTTATCGTCTGATTGTTACGCGAAAAATGCGACCAGCTCGTCAGTCTTGACGGTCTGCTCTTCTCTGGATACCAGATCCTTGACCTTGCAAACGCCCTCGGCATACTCGCTGCCGCCGATGATGACCACGTGCGAGAATCCTTGGCGAACACCCCAATCCAGCTGCTTGCCGAATTTCTTTTTGCCGATATACAAGGTGGATGCCACGCCTGCGTCGCGCAAAGCCTCCACAAGGCATGCACAATGCTCGTAGGGTACGTCGTCAAACACGGTCACCAGAACCTTGGTGCCGCCGCTGTACAGATCGGGGATCAAGTTGTGGATGGTCAGGAAGTTCTCCAAGGTAACGTCACCAAGACCGTAGCCCACACCGCTGATCTGATTCTTGACGAAAAGGCCGACCAGATTGTCGTATCTGCCGCCGCCAAACATGGCGCGGTTGTTCTCGGGAGCAAGGTCAAATACCTCGAAAACGGTACCGGTGTAGTAGTCCAGACCGCGCACGATGCCGAAATCAAACATGCAATAGCGGTCAAGTCCCATCTTGGCAAGCATGTCAAACAGGCTGACAAGCTCCTGCGCTCCGCGGCTCTCGGGGCAAATGGCGCATGCCTCTGCTGCGCTCATGCCGTACAAAGCGTCGATCTTTGCGATTTGCTCTGCACCAAGCCCCAGCTCGCCCATTTCCTTTTCGTAAACCTCACGCGGGATCTTGTTCTTCTTGTCAACCACCTTGGAAACCTTGCGTGCGCGCTCCTCGCCCTCGCCTGCGATGGCTGCGATGACGTCGTTGAAGAAGCGGCGGTTGTTGATATGCACGCGGAACATGCTGTCGTCCGCACCAAACGCGCGCAGAATGCGGATGGCGCTGGTGATGGCCTCAAGGTCTGCCTCGTAGGTGTCACAGCCGAAAATATCTACGTTGACCTGCCAGAATTCGCGCAGTCTGCCTCTCTGCGGACGCTCGTAGCGATAGCAGTTGGGCATGGAGAACCACTTCAGGGGGAAGTTAAGCTCACCGATCTTGGCGGAAACCATACGCGCAACGGTAGGCGTCATTTCGGGACGGATGGCCAGACGGCGGTCACTTCTGTCGGTAAAGTGATAGGTCTGCTCATTGGCGATCTCCTCACCGCTCTTGGCCGCATAAAGCTCCAAGGATTCCAGCATGGGGCCTGCATACTCATCAAACGCAGCATCCTCCAGCGTCTTGCGGATCTTGCCAAAGAACCAGTTGCGCAAAACCATCTCGCGCGGATAAAAATCTCTTGTACCCTTATAGGGTTGTGTTGAAAGCTTTTCCATTTGTTTGTCCTCGTTTTTGATTAATCATATTATTATACCATAAGAAAGCACACCTTGTCAATCACAAAGGCGCAATCAAGCGCACCAAAACCAAAACATTTTTGTCCGGATTTTTGATATTCTTTTCAAAAAGCTCTTGCATTTTTGAAAATGGTGTGTTATAATATGACCTGTGCCGCACAGCGGCGCAAAACAGACGGAGAAGTACTCAAGTGGTCGAAGAGGCGTGACTCGAAATCTCGTAGGGCATTGACGTGTCGCGTGGGTTCAAATCCCACCTTCTCCGCCATAAAAGCCAAAGGGAGAATCGCAAGATTCTCCCTTTGGCTTTTATCGTGAAAACTCTACCGATTTGAACCCCGCATGAGCGGTGCTCTGCACCGCGACATGCCGGTTTGCGCAGGTTATCCAAACATTTTGAACGACTTTGGGCGCAAACATGGGTTCATAAATCCCTCTCTCCGCTCGTAGATCGGCTAACTCGCTCACAAGCGGCAAGCGTGCGAATTCTCGCCGCAGGCGAGTACCCCTCTCTTGCTTTGCCCTTGCAAATAAAACAGGGCGGGCTGTCATGGGCGCCAGCCCCTACGAGGGTTGGAGCGGACAGTCGAGGACGCCTGTCCCTACAAAAGGTTGGCACGCGTATGATTCTGTTCGGGAACGTACTTCCTCCATAGACTGCACAAAGACCAAGGCGGGAGCAAAGCCCCCGCCCTACGTATCATATTCAATCAAATCTCCACCATCACCGCATCTCTTGCGGGTACGGTGATCTCGCGGCCGTCCATGGTGACTCTTTCGGGAGCGTCGCCCGGGTTGACCAGAATCTGCGCGCGCGTGCCGTCCTCGGCCTGCCATGCGGTGGCGTAGACCGACGGGACGGTGCAGCTGTGGCCGTACCACTCCATAAAGAACTCCTTTTGTCCGCACGAAATCGGCTTTGCGGGGATCATGCGGCCTGCGTGCAGATACTTCCCGGCTCCCACGCGATAGAAGCGGCACAGATTTGCCACAAGGTCGATTGCCTTTTGCTGATCGGGCAGGCGCGAGAAATCGTGATTGCCCCAGTTGGTCATCAGGTTGCCGTCGGGTGTCATGACCAGCGTCATCAGATCCCCCGCTGCAAAAGAATAACCGATGCGGTAATTCAGCGTATCCTGATCGCCCATAAACGGGCAGGACACCTGATTGCCCATGAAATTGCGCAGATACTCGTGATACAAATACGCATACAGCGGAACGGGCATGCCGATATGATAGTTGAGCTCAAAGCGGTTGTCGCTCATGAGCAGATTGCCCATAAAGGGCTCCGCGGCTGCCGATTCACAACCCAACAGCATCTTTCCAGCCTTGCCGTTCCACTCGGTCAGCATGCTTTGCATATTTTTCGTCATCCATGCACCGGGTGCGGGCGGATGGCCGTGGTCGCGGCTGTAACAGAAATACTGCCCGCCACCGTGATTCTGATCCAGAATTTGCGCGTAATCAATGCCGCTCTCAAACAAAGGCTCGTAGGCTTGTGCGAGGATGTCGTGTCCCACGTCGGATGCGGGGCAGATATCATAGCCCTTGCGCTGGCCTGTGCAGATGCGGCTGATGGCCACCTTGCCGTCAGGCCCTGCGCACATGCCGCGCGTCAAGCCTTCGCGCTCGCAGATCTCGGTGCAGTCGTAATCGTCCACCAGATTGCTTTTCAGCGTATAGCCAAAGCCGGAGCAGTACACGCCAAGCAGGTCGCCCTGTGCGTGCAGCGCGTCCTTGAACGCGTTAAAATTCTCAACGCCGCCGTAAGGAGGCCACACAAAGGGCGGAGCCCAGGGGGCCGTTCCCTCCCAATGCATCAGCAGCACAAGCAGTCTGGTTTGTGCCTGCGATTTGATCCGATCCAAAAGCGGCAGCGCATTTGTATACGGAAAAAGCGCGTTGGGGGACATTTCGTCCATATCGTGAATGCCGCGCACGCAATAGGTCACCACCAAGGGACTCTCGGCATACCAATCGGGTAAATCCGCATTGTCCTTGATCTTCTTTACGCGGGGCGGCAGATTGCACTCAAACCACGTGCGATAGATCTCGGCTGCCGACTCCCAACGGCCGTCGATGGCTGCCCATACGATGTCGTAATCCATCAGAAAATCCTGTCCGAAGTCTACACCGCAAAACAGCTTGGTTTGCATGGTCGTGCCGCCATTTTCGGGATAAAAGCTGATGCCCTTGACACCGCGCGCAGCATCGTGCGCACCGATATAAAGGCCCGCGTCCTCCCACAGATACGCCATCATCTGCGAGCTGATCATATTGGGGAACACGGGATAGCAGCCAAGGCTGGGATATTCCGGCTCCCAATGGCGGAAATCGGTCATCTGACGGTAGTCGTTGTTGGATACCAGCACGCCCTCGTTATAGGGCAGCAGAACGCGGCCGCCGTCACCGTCCTGATTGTTCTCACACAGTGCAGGCAAACAGAGCAGCGGAAAATCCACCCATTCGACATGATGATCCTCGTCAAGTCCGCGCACCTCTACGCGCCAGGCGGCTGTTCCCTCTTTTTCTTTCAGATACACGCGCACCAGCACGTCGGCTTCAAAAAAGCAGGAATACGTCGCACCGTCGCCTGTCAGCGTGCATATGCCGGCATCCTGCGCACTCAGGGTGATGGCTTTGCCTTGTGTATCGCGCAAGCGGATTCTGAAAAGCGGCACTTCTGCGCACACGCGCTCATGACCGCCAATGCACAGTGAGGTGATCGCCCCGACAGAAAAATCTACGGTCAAGCTCATATTCAAAAGCTGTACAGTATACATCCGAACCTCCGTTATCATGATATGATTATTTTTTATTATAGCATATTCTTTTACGTTTTGCAATCCGCGCTTGCAAAATTTTGACTTTTATGATATACTGTAATGCATCAAGCAATCGGTATGCAACGGAAAGGAAACCACATGAACAACACAGAACGCAGAGATGCAGAAATGCTTTACATGTTTGACAAGGACACCGCAGCGCAGATGAAGCGGGCGCGCCTGCTTTTGAATACACTCAACAAGGCGGACTACACCGATTACGTAGCCGAACGGGAGCCGAACCAAGTTGGTTTTGACGTGCAGATTTCTCCGATTCCTGCATCTTTCCCCTTGGACATATTGGCTATATGCCCTGCGGGAAAAGCTTTTGGACTCGAATAAATCTGC
>JAZUSJ010000019.1:0-3067 GCA_045606685.1 Eubacteriales bacterium | reverse complement strand
CCTGTGGAGATGTCCTCCAGCACAAGCTGCTCTGCAGCTCTGCCGCCCAGCGCAACAGCCACGTCGTCCAGCATCTGGCCCTTGGTCTTGCCCATTCTGTCCTCGGTGGGAGGCGTGAGCGTCACACCGCCTGCCGAGCCTGCGGGGATAATGGTGATATAGGATACGGGGTTGGCCTTGGGGCAGTAGTAGGAAACGACTGCGTGGCCTGCCTCGTGATATGCGCAAAGCTTGTTGTCCTCGGGGGTACGCAGGTGGCTCTTTTTCTGCGGGCCGAGCACGACCTTCAGATAAGCCTCGTCAATGTCCTCCATACCGATCAGGGACTTGTTCTTACGTGCGGCCAGCAGCGCTGCCTCGTTGAGCAGGTTTGCAAGATCCGCACCCGTAAATCCGGGAGTGTGCTTGGAGATCTGCGCAAAATCGACCTCGTCCTCGATCGGCTTGCCCTTGGCATGCACGCGCAGAATTTCTTCTCTGCCCTTCATGTCGGGGTAGTTGACCGTGATCTGACGGTCAAAACGGCCGGGACGCAGCAAGGCAGGGTCCAGAATGTCGGGGCGGTTGGTGGCCGCGATGACGATAATGCCCTCGTGCGAGCCAAAGCCGTCCATTTCAACCAGCAGCTGGTTGAGCGTTTGCTCACGCTCGTCGTGACCGCCGCCAAGACCTGCACCTCTGTGACGGCCGACAGCGTCGATCTCGTCGATAAAGATGATGGATGCGGGAGCCTTACGTGCGTTTTCAAACAGATCGCGCACACGCGAAGCACCGACACCGACGTACATTTCCACGAAATCCGAGCCGGAGATTGAGAAGAAGGGAACGCCTGCCTCACCTGCAACTGCCTTTGCAAGCAGTGTCTTACCCGTACCGGGAGGGCCCATGAGCAAAACGCCATGGGGAATCTTTGCGCCAAGTCGGGAGAATTTACCGGGAGCCTTGAGGTATTCCACGATCTCCTGCAGCTCCATCTTTTCCTCGTCCGCGCCTGCCACGTCCTTGAAGCGAACCTTATTCTTATCGTCGGGCATGGGCGTTTTGACGCGCGCCTTGCCGAAGTTATTGATCTTATTGCCCTCGCTGCTTGCGCGCTTCATCGCGATAAAATAGAACACGATAAAGACCACGATGATCAAGAGGAAGGGAAGGTAGGAAACCCAGGCGGGCAGCACGACCACAGCCTCGTTGACCACCTCTTCGATCAGTCCCTCTTCGGAGAGAGAGACGATGATGGGGCTAAGGTCACGCTGGAAGTATTCCATATCCGCGATCTCGTAGCGATAGGTTTTATCCTCGTACGTGGTATAGGTCAGGGTTTTGTGGCGGAAGCTGATCACGCAGCTCTTGACGCCCGTGTCCGCCGCGCCGTCGCCGTCCGTATCCGCGGTATCGGCGAAGTCCTTGATGACCTGTTGATAATCTGTGACGTCGGTGATCTCCTGCTTATTGCCGCCGCCCTGGAACAGCATGACCACGACCAGTGCGATCAGGGCAACGAAAACAACGTAAAAGAGGATCACCTTTAAGTTATTCTTCATTCAAAACCTCCGTTGGAAAGCCGATGATGGGATTTTTATGTATTATGAGTAGATCTCCGGCTTTAAAACGCCCACAAAGGGCAGATTTCTGTATTTTTCATCGTAGTCCAGTCCAAAGCCTACGACAAATTCGTTGGGGATGACAGTACCGCAGTAGTCGGGTACGAAATCGACCTCGCGGCGCTCGGGCTTATCAAGCATGGTGCAGGTTTTTACGCTGCCTGCGAGTCTGTTGGAGAACAGCTGCGTCAGTCTTTGCAGGGTTCTGCCGCTGTCCACAATGTCCTCGATGATCAAAAGGTCGCAATCGGGCAGATCGTCGCGCAAAAGATCGGTATGAATACGGATCTCGCCCGAGGATTTTGTGCCGGCTCCGTAGGAGGAGACCTTCATGACCTCGATTTCAAGCGGAAGCGTGACGCGCTTCATCAGCTCTGTTGCAAAGGGAATCGATCCCTTGAGGATGACGACGAACACCAGCTTGCGGGGAGAATCTTTATAGTCGTCTGTGATCTGCTTTGCCAGACGGCTGCAGATTTCATCCAGCTGCTGTTCGCTGACAAGGATCTTTTCAATATCATTCTTTATCATGGTATGCCCCTTTTCATTCAAGTATCAAAATGATTTTGCAAGGAATACTGATACGCTTACGGATCTGTCCTTAGGCGTGGGTGCTGCGCCGTCGCGCACGCAGATGCCCGGCACGGCGATCACGCCCTCGTCATCGCAAAGCAAGGGAAGTCTTGCCCGCAAATGCTGCGGCACGTGTCTTTCACCGTACAGCTTTCGGATCCTTTTGTGTATGCCGCCGCACAGAATGACGTCCCCTTGGCGGATCGGGCGCAAAAAAACCTGTCCTTTTATTGTACCAAATCTTACTTGCAGTTCTGTATATAAATTGTAAACATTTGTGTCAATTCGCGTGTCTGTTTCTTGATTTTCGGGAAAATTTATCCGGATCGCCACGCCTGCCGCAAAAATCTCGGTCAGTCCCTGCTGCGCGGGCAGATTGTACAGGATGGGGGAGAGAGATTTTTTATCCTCTGTAAAATACAGGCGGTCGTGATCGATCACGGCTGCAATATTGCCGGGTAAACTGATGCTGCCGGGTGCGCCCTTGCACAGGCGCTCGTATATCGCATCGATATGCACCGCCTCCGGCATGCCCGGCTTTTGGCCGCTGTTACTTGCATATCTGCTGTAAAGCAGGGAGATCAGCCGTTTGCAGATGGCTGCGGGCTGCTCGCGCAAAACCGCGGTGGAAATGGAACTTTGCAAAGCGTGCGCGTCCATCAGCCGCTGCGCCATACCGTCCAGCGCCATGCAATCCTCGCTTGCCGCACGGCAAAGCCTTGCGGCTGCGTGCTGCGGATGCGGGAATAGAGCCTCCAGCTCGGGAATGACGCGGTTGCGGATGCGGTTGCGCGCGTAGTCGTTGCAGGCGTTGGTCGCATCTGTCACAAAAGGAATCCCGCGCTGCTCGCAGGCCGTAAGGATCTCTTCTTTGGTCAGGTGCAGCATGGGAC
>JAZUSJ010000018.1:0-4663 GCA_045606685.1 Eubacteriales bacterium | reverse complement strand
TCTTGCACTACCTGTATACTATCATACTGCACTATACAGTCCTCGACGGTCCGCAGCCCCAAATGTAAGGACCGACACCAAGGGCGGTCCAAAAAAAGGCAATATCATTCCTTGACGGTTTGATATTGCCTTTTGCCTCTTCTATGAATCGTTGCAGCAGCCCGATCGGCTGATTTTAATTATAGGTGATGGTCGTTCTCTCCAGAATGAATTCCTGCACCTTTGCATACAGGGCGCTGTCCTTGATGGCATCGTCACCCATATTCTCGCGGATATACTCTGTTGTGTACTGTCCCTCATAGTATTCCACCAGATATTCAAGTTCAGCCTTGAATTCCTCGTCGGAGATCTCTTCAATGCCCTCATTTTCGGCAATGGCATGCACCAGAATGCTGCTCTCCACCATGCCCTTACAATCCTCGGTCAGGACCGCCTTCCAGTCTGCACCCTTTTCAAGTCCCATGTAGTCAACGGCAAACTCATCAAGCGAATTATAGCCGTACAGATAGCTGTAGTAAGAATAATAGCTTTCGAATTGCTTGATATAATTGTTATAGTAGTACTCTACCTCACCCTCGGGATACGCGTTGAAGGTCAGCTTAGCCGACAGCTCGTCCATGACCATGCTGTATGCAGCAGCCTTGGCGGACTCGGCCAGATTCTCCTCCATGCCCTTGCGCAAATTGGCAAGATAATCCTTGACCAAAGCGCCCTCCTCGTCGGGCAGCTCGGTCTCGGGCTTGTATTTGAGCGTTTCCTCAACAAACTGATCGGTCAGCTCGGGGATATCGTTCTGCACCACGTACTCGACCACCACATAGAAGATGGCGTCCTTGCCCGACAGGTCACCGCCGTAATTTTCGGGGAAGGTCACGTGTACGGGATAGGGGTTATCCTTGTCGGTTTCGGCAGGCACGACGCCAATCAGTCCCTCTTCAAAGCCGGGAATGAACGAGCCGGAGCCAATGCCCAGGCCGTAAGGCGATTTGTCGCTCATATTGGAGCCGCCCTCAAATTCTTTTCCGTCCACCTCGCCTCGATAGTAGATGTACGCCATATCACCCAGGCGAATGGGCTGGTCTGTTACCTTTTCGGTGCCGTTGGTAGGCGTTGCGTACTTGTAAAGCATGCTCTGCACCTGCTCCTCGAACACCTTGTCGGTCAGCACGTACTGGCTGCCCACGTTTGCGGTAAAGGATGCGTAGAGTGCCTTATCAACCGTGACAAAGCCGCTCATACTGTTGGTAAAATAGTCGTAACGGACGATCTCCTCTGCTGCGTCCCCCGTCGTTGAGCCTTCCTCGGGAGCTGCGGTTCCGGCACCCGTTTCGGTGCCGAAGATCTTATCCAGCACGTTGTCGATCTGCTCGCGTCCGCCGCCAAACTGGCCGCAGGAGCAAAGCAGCAGACACGCTGCCATCACGCCGCAAAGCAGCGCAATATTCCTATACTTTTTCATAAAACTTCTCTCTTTCATAAATATTACCCCATTATCATACACCCACAGACAAGAAAAGTCAATAGACAGAATGTAAAGTTCAAAAACTGCTCACGCTTTGGACACAGCGTAAGATATCCCCAAATATCTTTTCATGCAAGGAATACGTGGTGGCTTGTTGAAATTTCTTGACGAACGCTTTGGAATATGCTATACTTATGGTGAAAAAAAGCAAAGGAGGGTGCCTGTATGGAGGACTTACGCATAGTACGCTACGACGTGATCGATTCGACCAATCTGCAGGCGCGTCGCATCGCGCACAGCGAGAATAAGCAGCACACGCTGATCATAGCGTCGCAACAGACTGCGGGACGCGGACGCATGGATCGCGCCTTTTACTCCCCTGCCCGCACAGGGCTTTACGCCACACTCCTTTACTATCCCGACCGCCCCATCGCACAGCTTTCCGGGCTGACCTGCGCTGCCGCATGGGCAAGTGCCTGCGCCATCAAGCAGCTCTGCGGTCTTTCGCCTCAGATCAAATGGGTAAACGACCTTTATCTGGGCGGCAAAAAGGTGTGCGGCATTCTGTGCGAATCGTTCGGTACACCGCACGGCACGGCGGTTGCCATTGGCATCGGCATCAACCTGACCACAAGCGAATTTCCCGACGCGCTTGACAGCATCGCGGGCAGCTTACACACCGCGGTCGATCCCGAGCAGCTTGCGCTCTGCATCTGCGACTACCTGATCCCCTACCTGCAGAGCGGTGACAATGCCCTTTGGCTGCAGGGCTACCGCGCACGCTTTATGCTGCGTGATCTTCCCGTGATCTGCATAACGGGAAACGACAGCTACCCTGCCACGGCACGCGACGTGACCGACGAGGGTGCGTTGATTGTGACCAAAAACGACGGCTCGACGCATATATTGTATGCGGGGGAGGTCAGCATCAGCGCGACCGATCCTTCTTCCCCATTCTATAAACTATAATAAAACCATCATTTCGGAGGTATACTATGTTTCGCGAAATTTCCCCTTATGAGATCCAAGACAACGTTTTCAAGGCAATCGACAAGGATTGGATGCTGATCACCGCCGCCAAGGACGGCAAGCCCAACTCCATGACCGCCTCATGGGGCTGCCTGGGCATTCTCTGGAACAAGCCCATTGCCGTTTGCTTTGTGCGTCCTCAACGCTATACGTATGAATTCTGCGAGAGCGCAGACACGCTTTCACTGACCTTTTTTGACGAGCAGTGGCGCGATGCGCTGAAGATCTGCGGCAGAAAGAGCGGCAGAGATACCGACAAATATGCCGAAACCGGTCTGACACCGGTTTTTGACGGTGACACCCCCTATCTTGCCGAGGCGCGCACGGTGCTGATCTGCAAAAAGCTTTACGTGGATGACCTCAAAAAGGCCAACTTCTTAGATCCCGCGCTGCTCAAAAATTACCCCATCGACGACTTCCACCGCGTTTATATCTGCGAGATCACCAAGGTGCTGGTGAAGGAATAACATCCGGCGGGGTTTCCACCATCCCGTACGGTTTGCTCGTAGGGGAAGATATTATCTTCCCGCACGCAAACGGTTTTAGAACACATCATCCGTACGCCATCCTTGCACATCGCGTGCGGGAAGGTAATACCTTCCCCTACGTTCACATTGTGCATACCGAATATCCAACGAAACGGAGAAAAAACATGAAACTACTCATCGCATCCGACCTGCACGGTGGCGCGGACGCTTGCGCCAAGCTGTGCGATATATTTGCCCAAAGCGGGGCCGATACCCTTGTTTTACTTGGCGATATCCTGTACCACGGCCCGCGCAACGACCTGCCCGACAGCTACGCGCCAAAGCGCGTCATCCCCATGCTCAACGCGCTTTGTGACAGGATCATATGCGTGCGCGGCAACTGTGACGCCGAGGTGGACGGCATGGTGCTGGATTTTGACGTTATGACCGAAAGCCGCACCCTCTTTGACGGCGACCTTTGCCTCTACCTGCATCATGGCCATCATGATCTGCCCGACCTTGCTCCCGGTACGGTAGTGCTGTACGGTCACACGCATATTGTGGAGCATCATGAAGAAAACGGACTTTATTATTTCAACCCCGGTTCCGTAACCATTTCCAAGGGCGGCAATCCCCCCTCTTACATGCTCTATGAGAGGCGCACCTTCACCGCGTTTGATTTTGACGGAAACGTACTGTTTAAAAAAAGTGTATAAATCTTTCAAAAAATACGGTCTACCCTCTTGATTTTTGGCCGTGTTTTTGATAAAATTTTCTTGTATATTTGTTTCAAAGTCAAGGAGGCTTTTATGAGTAATATTCGTCCCGAATCTATGGTTCGCATTACCACCCCCGAGCTTGCCAATGCGTTTATTGACGAGCAGATTGCGCAGGTGCGCGCACAGGTGGGAGACAAAAAGGTACTGCTGGCACCCTCCGGCGGTGTTGACAGCTCGGTCGTCGCCGCGCTTCTGATCAAGGCCATCGGCAAGCAGCTGATCTGCGTACATGTCAATCACGGTCTGATGCGCAAGGGCGAGAGTGAGCAGGTCATCGAGGTTTTCGGCAAGGAGCTGGACGCAAACCTTGTTTACGTGGACGCTACCGACCGCTTCCTTGATCTGTTGGCAGGCGTTGCAGAACCCGAACGCAAGAGAAAGATCATCGGCGCAGAGTTCATCAACGTGTTTGCCGAGGAGGCCTCCAAGCAAGAGGGCATTTCCTTCCTGGCGCAGGGTACGATTTACCCCGACATTCTGGAGAGCATTAAGGCCGCAGAGGGCAAAAAGGCTGTCAAGTCGCACCACAACGTGGGCGGTCTGCCCGAGGATCTGCAGTTTGAGCTGGTTGAGCCCATTAAGCTGCTGTTCAAGGATGAAGTCAGAGTAGTCGGTGAAGCACTGGGACTTCCCCACAAGATGGTTTACCGTCAGCCCTTCCCCGGCCCCGGACTTGGTGTGCGCTGCCTGGGTGCCATCACACGCGACAGACTGCACGCGCTGCGCGAGGCCGACGCCATCCTGCGCGAGGAATTTGACAACGCAGGCCTTGCAGAGACCGTTTGGCAGTACTTTATCGCAGTTCCCGATATCAAGAGCGTAGGCGTCAAGGACGAAAGCCGCTACGAGGGCTGGCCGGCCATCATCCGCGCCGTCAATACCAAGGACGCCATGACCGCCACCATCGAGGAGATCCCCTATCCCGT
>JAZUSJ010000017.1:0-12516 GCA_045606685.1 Eubacteriales bacterium | reverse complement strand
GCAGTTTTGACGCAGCAGATTTATTCGAGTCCAAAAGCTTTTCCCGCAGGGCATATAGGCAATATGTCCAAGGGGAAAGATGCAGGAATCGGAGAAATCTGCACGTCAAAACCAACTTGGTTCGGCTCCCGTTCGGCTAAGAGAACGAGATAAGGCTTCGGAAATCTCCCAATCGTTACAATGCCAAAAAATAACGCTTGACATATATAGCCGAAATTTGTATAATAGTATATGTAAAACTATATTCATTTTACGGAGGATAAAAAAATGAAGGTTACCAAGAACAGCATTATCGGCGATGTTTTGGACTACGATCAGGGTACTGCACGCTTTTTCTTTGAGATCGGCATGCATTGCTTAGGCTGCCCTGCATCCAGAGGCGAAAGCATCGAGGACGCTTGCGCAGTACACGGCACCGATGCAGACGAGCTGGTAGCAAAGCTCAACGCTTACCTGGCAGACAAGTAAGCAAACAAAGGGGTGGGGGGACCAACCAAAATCGCGAACGTCCCCCTTGCCCCCATAGTTTTACATAACATGAAAAGAGAAAAAAGATTTGATCAAAGACTGGCGGGAGCGATTTTGTATCTGCGAGAGGGCAAGGTACTGTCCGACGTGGGGACAGATCATGCGCACCTGCCTATATACGCATGCGTCAACGGCATTTGTCCGCGCGCCATCGCGTCGGATATCAACCGCGGTCCCGTGGAAAACGCGCGCCGCAATATTGCCGCCGCAGGGCTTGCGGACAAAATCGATACGGTATGCACCCCCGGGCTTGACGGCATTGAACGGTACGCTCCCGAGGATATCACCATCTTCGGCATGGGCGGCGAGCTGATCGCATCCATCATCGATGCAGCTCCCTGGACGCGCGACGCGCGCATCCGCCTTGTGCTGCAGCCCATGTCGCATGCCGAGATTTTGCGTGCGTACCTGCTTGATAACGGGTTTTATATCCTTGATCAGACCTTGGTCAAGGAGGATAAGGTGTACCAGATCATTTGTGCCGAGTACGACGGAGTCAGACGCTGTGCGGACGACGTGGCGCTGTGGTTTGGCAGCCATAACATAGAGAGAATGCACCCCCTTTTGGGTGAGCTGCTGGAAAATAAACGCCGTCTTTTGCAAACAAGTGCGGACGGCAAGCGGATGGGCGGCAAGGACGCGACATTTGAGCTGGAAATGCTTGAGAAAATAGACGCGCTGTACGCACGCATCCGGGATAAGGAGAGAAAACAATGACAGTCAGAGAATTTTTTAAAGCCCTTTCGGCCATCGTGCCGCGCGAATTGGGCTGTGTTTGGGACAAGGACGGTCTGAACGTCTGCCCCGAGCCCGAAAGAGAAGTGAAAAAGGTGCTGGTTGCGCTGGACGCAACGGCTGCCGTGGTGGACAAGGCTGTGCGCGAGGGCTATGACGTGGTCTTTTCGCATCACCCCATGCTGTGGGACGGCTTGAAGACCGTGCATGCCGACGATCCCATTGGCGCAAAGGTGATATCGCTTTGCAAAAGCGGTGTGGCGGCCATTTCCTTCCATACCAGAATTGACGCAGCCGAGGGCGGTGTGAATGATATTTTGGCAGGCCTTGTCGGCCTTGAAAACGTCAGCGTTGCAGGCGAGGAATGCATCATGCGCGTGGGTGATCTGCCCGAGCCTATGGCTGCCGAGGCCTTTGCCGCACGCGTCAAGGACGCTTTGCGCTGTCCTGCCGTGCTTTGCTCGGATGCGGGCAAGGTTGTCAGCCGCGTGGCCGTGGTCGGTGGCAGCGGCAAGGATGAGATCGGCGTGGCCATGGCGGCAGGCGCGGATACCTTCCTGACGGGTGAGCTGAAGTATTCGCAGCTGTCCGAGCCTGCGGGGATCAATCTGCTGGTTGCAGGACATTTTTATACCGAGGCGCCCATCTGCACCCGTCTTTGCGAGATCGTCAGAACGGTCAGCTCCGAGGTGCAGACCGATATTGTCAAAAGCTGTCAAGTGACTGTGATATAAGGAGAAAAATATGACATACGTAATTTCGGATTTACATGGCAATTATGAAAAATTCAAGCAAATGATCGACAAGATCGGCTTGAAGGATACCGACATTCTGTACGTGTTGGGTGACATTGTGGACTATGGCGAGCAGACCATGGAGCTGATCTGTGACCTGAGCGTGCGCTACAACGTATACGCCATCGCAGGCGAGCACGACTATCTGGCTGTGCGCATGCTTTCGGGCTTTGAAAAGATGCTGTCGGGAGAGCAAACGCCCGATGCCGATTTCATCGCGGACATGCAGAAATGGGTGGCAAACGGCGGTCAGGCAACGCTGGACGCGTTCCGCGCTCTGGACAGCGAAATGCGCGAGGGCGTGATCGATTATTTGTCCGACATGGCACTTTACGAGCAGGTGCGCGTGGATGGTGAGGATTACATTCTGGTACACGCAGGCATTGCAGATTTTGAGCCGGGCATGGATCCGGAGGATCTGGAGCCCGAGGCATTTATGACCGAGCCCTTGGATCTGACCAAGCGTCTGTTCAAAAACAAGACGGTCGTGGTCGGTCACCTGCCCACCACCGAGGAGAATGGCGGCAACGGCAAGATCTGGTTTGGCAACGGCGGCGTCAACATCAACTGCGGTGTCAAGGACGGCGGCTATCTCGGCTGCCTGCGCCTGGACGATATGAAGGAATTTTACGTCTGATGGACAAGAACGAGCGAGTTTTGCTTCCCAAGGGGAGCGAATATACGGTAGAGATCACCGAGGTCAATAATCTTGGCTGCGGCGTTGGCCACGTGCAGGGCAAGGTCGTGTTTGTGCGCGGAGCAGTCACGGGGGACGAGGTGTGCATCTCGATCATCAAGGATACCGCTACCTATGCCGTGGGCAGAGTGGTGCGTATCGAGAAGGCTTCGGACGTGCGGGAGCGCACGGTTTTTTGTCACGCGCCCGACGCGTGCGGTGGCTGCGTGCATCGCTACGTGACCTACGCGCACGAGCTGGAGTGCAAGCGCGCTTACGTGCAAAACGCCTTTCGCAAGGTGGGCTTGCCCGACGTGGCAGTCGCGCCCGTGCGCACCACAGGTGTGACGCGCGGCTACCGTAATAAGGGGCAATACCCGGTCAAGCAAGGAAAGGGCGGCATGGAGGCAGGCTTTTTTGCTTCCAAAACGCACAATCTGGTCAAGGCGGATAAGTGCGCCCTGCAGCCCGAGATTTTCGGCGAGATCGTGGCGTTTGTGTGCGCCTTTTGCGATGCACACGGCATCAAGGCATACGACGAGGTCAGCGGCAAGGGGCTTTTGCGCCATATTTATTTGCGCCAAAGCAAGAACAGTGAGCAGGTCATGCTGTGCCTTGTGCTCAATGGCCGCGGCATGCCGGCAGAGAGAGCGTTTGCGGCCGAGGTGACTGCAAGGTTTGCGCAGGTCACGGGCGTGGTGCTGAATTTTAACGAAAAGAATACCAACGTGGTGCTGGGGAAAGAATACCGCACGCTTTGGGGAAACGAATATATTGAGGACGAGCTGTGCGGATTGCGCTTTCGCATCTCGCCCGGCTCTTTCTATCAGGTCAACAGAGAGGGCGCAGAGCTTTTGTACGGTCTTGCACGCGAGCGTGCGGGCTTGACGGGAGGCGAGGTGCTGATCGACCTGTATTGCGGCACGGGTACCATCGGCCTTTCCATGGCAAAGGACGCAGGGGAGCTTGTGGGCATTGAGATCGTACCCGAGGCAGTCGAGTGCGCGCGCGAAAATGCCGCAAGAAACGGCATCCAAAACGCGACCTTTATCTGCAACGACGCGGGTGATGCGCAGGTGATCTTGTCTGCCTGCGGCGGTAAGCGCCCTGACGTGGCCATCATAGATCCGCCCCGGAAAGGCAGCACCGAGGCGCTTGTCAAGTGCTTTGCAGAGCTGGGCATCCCGCGCGTGGTCTACGTGTCGTGTGATCCCGATACGTTAGCCCGTGACTGTAAATGGTTTAGAGAAAATGGTTACGAAATTGGGGAAGTCACTCCTGTCGATATGTTTCCGAGAACAGGGCATGTTGAGAGTGTCGTTTGTCTGACGAGATAATCCGGCATTGTAGGGACGGGCGTCATGCCGCAAGCGGCGGACGATCCGCAGTGTATTCCTGTCGGTCACGCAAACCGTCCATCGGTAGGGGCTGACGTCCTCGACAGCCCGTGCAAGCACAAAGTAGTTTATTGGAGATCGCGGACAGTCGAGGACGCCTGTCCCTACAAAAAGTTGTTGTTACAGGACGGTGCGTCGAGGGCGCCGTCCCCTGCAGACGGACGATTTACACATCCGAGGACCGTCGGGGACGCCGGTCCCACAAGGACCACCGAAAAAATTCTCCGTAGGGCGGGGGCTTGCTCCCGCGAATCTGGTGCTGTGGACGGAATGATGATACAAGGAGGGGATTTTGATGGATTTTTTGGAGCAATACGTGCTTGATTATTCGGAAAATTTTCCTTTTCGTTACGTTGAGAGTGTGTCTTTGAAGGTTTTCGACGTTTCAATAGATCTTGATATATTTGAGTACGAGGACAAATACAACCACAGAGAAAAAGCGCGAGTCGTATTGAAAAAAGGCAATTTGACATACGAATGCGATTTTTGTGACCAACACGACTATGAAAACGATTTCTACCCGATCATCTTGAACGGTCAGCGCTTTATTTGCTTTAGAAAAACACTGTACGGATTTACATTGATCAATGCAGACACGCTGTCTGTTGAATACGAATATTTCCCCGAACCTGTGATTCACGGAGAAGAATCATTCATTATCACAGAAGTGAAGCAACTCGATCATCTCTTGATTTTCGAGGGTTGCTATTGGGCATGCCCCTATGAATGCTTTGCGTTTGATTATGAGAAAAAGCTGTTTTTTGACGTTTCAAGGACGTATGGATTGGTATCATTGGATCAAACGGCCTTGCAGGAAAACACCCTTATCTTATCCGGTACCGATAAAAAAGGTTGTGCAAAATCCGTTACCGTCACCAAGCAGGATTTGATAGCGGGCATTGATAAAAACGGTAAAACGGATTTCTGACGCTGTGGACGCGACCAACGTATAGAGGAGAAAAGATGATTTTATACAGACCTGTGGGAGAAAAGGAAAAAGAGCTGATCGAGCAAAGCGGATTTACAAGGTATCCGCCGCGGCTGGATTGGCAGCCGATCTTTTATCCCGTGTTGAATCAGCGATATGCGGAAGAGATCGCTGGCAAATGGAATACCAAGGATGCCGATTCCGGGTATCGGGGATATGTGACGCGATTTGAGATCGAGGATGCGTATATTTCTGCTTTTGCTGTACAAACGGTGGGGGCCTCTTGGCACCGGGAGCTTTGGATCCCTGCCGAGGAGCTTGACAGTTTTAACGATCACATCATTGGAAAAATTGAGATCGTCAAGGTGATCGATCACGAGGAAAAAGGTTCGCTATGATATGCTACAAAGTCACACACAAGTATCGATTGGACGATCATATGGAGCGTAAGGACATTGGCATATACAGCACTTACGAAAATGCATGTGCCGCCGTTGCGCAACTGAAGGACAAACCCGGCTTTTGCGATACGCAAGACGGCTTTCGCATCAAAAAGGTGTTCAGGTTCCGCGTCCCCAAATTGCTTGATAAAACCTTTTGGGCAGAGGGATTTGATACGTACACGTATTATCCCGGGCTTGATCATAACGAGCAAAGAACCTTGAAATTGGTCAAGGAATACGGGTTTGATTTTGAAAATATCTCCAAGCAGGAGATCGTGCATCTGTTGGAGCAGGAGCTGCAAAGCCCTTGGCCGGGCAGCGCGGAATATCTGCGCGTGCTGTGCGGATATTTGTATTGCCTTGGCGACGCTTCGGACGTGCCGCTTTTGGAAAAGGCAAAATACAGCGTGAATATGGACGCAGGCAGCATGATCGATGCCGAGTGGATCGACAGCTTGAAAAACGGCGGTCAGGCAGACCGCGGCAACCATATCCGCGCACGCGATGAGATCGTGCGGGATTTTATACAATACTACAAGGAATTTTGAATCAAGTTTGACCAAAGGAGGCGCACATGGATCTTTTGCAAATCAAAAACGAGCAGGCCAAAGCCATGTTTATGAGCGCCGACTTTCAAGAGCGCTGGCAAGCCTATAAAAAAGCGTTTGGCAAAGAGCTGGACGATTGGTTTGGCGATGCGTACACGCTCAAGGTGCGCGTGGCCGAGTCGCTTTCCTATTTGTACGAGAACCGACTTTACGAGGCATATGCCGAGCTGCGGCATTTTGCATCAGTCTGCACGACGGACCAAGATAAGCGTATGCTTGACAAGCTGATCACGCTGTGCAAAAACCAAAAGGAAATGCAAAAGGCCAAGGTCGGGGACTGGGTGCGACAGAGCCATGGCGGATATTATCAGATCGTGCGCAGGACGCCCTTGGGTGCGGTCATCAAAAAGGCCTTTGATCACAAGTTTGTTTTTGTCAGGGAGTCTGTATATGCCAATGATTTTTCCATTGTGCTGACCAATCTGGACACCTATCAATTTCTCGGAGCGCAGGAGCTTGAAGCGATCGAACGCTTTTTTGCGCTGCATCCCGAGCAAAGGGAGCTGTTTTTGAAGCAGACCGACGCTGTGCTTGCGCTCAGAGAGGAGATTTTGCGTGCGGGCTTTGCGGAGGCTGCGTGGGATTTCAGACAGTTTTGCTTTTATCGCCTTGTGCGCGACGACGTCGCGTTTGTCGTCAACTTAAAGGATTTTGGCGACCGTATTGGCGTGATCTACGGCTTTACCTCGGTGGCAGAGAAGGAAAATTTGGAGCGGTATGGCGAGGATGATGAGAATATCAAGCTGCGCTTTGTGTCCTTCATGCATTCCGAGCAGGACAAGGCGCGCGCAGCACGAAAGGTCAAGGACGTGTACGACGCGTATGCGACAGCCTCCAAGGACGAGATCCTTGCCTTGAAAAAGGAGCGGCAAAAGCAATTCTTACAAAAGATCGCGCTTGCGCTCAAGCCCTTGGGCTTTCGGAAAAAGGGAACAAAGTGGACGCGCGCTTTGACCGATGGGGTATATTTGCAATTTGAAGCGCAAAAATCGCAATGGTCTGACGTGTACTATTTTAACGTCGGGATTTATAGGGACGGTATTGCGTATCCGCCGTGCTACAATACGCGCATGAAGACGGACGGAAAGGATACGTACAACTGGCAGCTGATGCGTGACGCAGAGCTGGACGCTTTTTTGCAGGATACCATCCAAAACACGCTGCTTCCCATGATCCAAACGCCCCTTGATGCGCTTGGAGGCAGGGAGCATATATGGCAGGGCTGCCATTGTGACAGGCACAAATGCGAGCGCTGTTGGGTACAAAAGAACGTGTGGGATACGTTGAATAAATGAGAGGATACGGAATAAAAATGAGCCGAAGCAGACTGAAGGTGACAAAGCGAGAAGGCACGCTCACGGTCAAAAAGCGGATGTATGCCTGGGAGTATGCGCTGTTTGGGGCGGTATTGCTCGGGGGTATCTTGGCTTGCCTGCTTTTGCCCGCGGTGCGCAGCACGCCCATGCTGTGGATCGTGATTATTGTGGCAGAGCTTTGCAGCATAGCGGTTTTTGCGGTGCGATTGCTTTGGAAAATGGTGATCGATCGCGAAAAGCGGCAGATCATTCTGTATCATTTAAACAAAGAAAGCTACGGCTTTGATCAGATCAAAGAGATCAAAACCTATCATAAATCGGGCGGCGGTGAGGAAAAGGATGAGGACAGGGTGATCTTTTTGCTGCATGACGGCCGTCACGTTGCCTTTGATACTTGGGACCAGCAGGAGGCGCGGGAGCTTGCAGCGCTGCTGACGGGCATTGTTTTTTCATAGACTATCAAAAGGAGCGAAAATGGGAACGAGAAAATCATATTCCATTCCGATGGGGATGGTGTTTGGCAAGTTTTATTGCCATAAATGCGGAAAAAAGCTGAAAAATACCCCCGTCCTGGATCGCACGGTGCATCCGGGTGATCCCGGTTGGCTCAAAGAGAGCAAGATCGGCAACACGCATTATCTTGGCAGCGTGGAAAAATACGACTACCAATTCACGTGTCCGTCCTGCGGTCACGAGATGGACTATTCGAAACAGTGTACGTACAAGCAGATCCAAAAGATGCTTGGCAAAAGGGTGCTGAGCGATCAGGAGATCGAGGATCATTTGCCCAAGGCCAGGGTGGCCGAGAAAAAAAGGCAGAAGGTGACCGAGATCGTGACCTTTTCGGCCATCGGTGTAGTCACCGTGCTGACATTTGTCCTGTATTTGCTGTTCGGTAGGGGGTAAGGACTGTTATCTTGAATGAGCATCCCCCCTGTGTGTCATCCTGAGCGGAGCAATTATTTCGCAGCGAGCTGCGAAATGTTGCGAAGTCGAACCCGACCAAAGGAGGGCGCGCGCAGCGCGGGATCTCGAAACGGTTTCTGACACGCTACCTGCCAAGGATACAGATAATTCTGATAGATAAGGGAAATGTGATCCGTTCGTCGGTAGGGGCTGACGTCCTCGACAGCCCGTGTAAGCACAAGGTTATTTATTTGAGATCAGTCCCTACGGATGGACGGTTTATATGTCCGCGGACAGTCGGGGACGCCTGTCCCTACAAAAAGTTGTTGTTACAGGACGGTGCGTCGAGGGCGCCGTCCCCTGCAGACGGACGATTTACACGTCCACGGATCGTCGGGGACGCCGGTCCCTACAAAGCAACGATACATTTCGTAGGGCGGGGGCTTGCTCCCGCAGCAAACGAAAATGAAAATATTCACCGATCACAGAAAGGAGTCGCATATGCCAAGCAGACGACAAAAGCGTGAGAATATCAGGCAATACAAATGCGCAGTGCGGCAAAAGGAAGTTTTGCTGCTGCAACAGAAAAGCCTTGCCGAGGAGCTTCGCGACAATGCTGTGCTTAGCGGATTCTTTCTTGTTATGATGTGCAGTGTTATTCTTTTCGGAACGTTTGCAAAGCAGCCTTCGGCTTTTCTGGGGGTTATTCCTATGGCAGCGTTAGCCATTCTGTTTGCTTGCTTTACATTTCGCGGCGCAAGCGCATATCGAAAAATGCGTCAGATCAGGACTTCTGCAGCAGAGGAGCAGCGCATATGCGTGCAAAAGATCAGGCTTTGGATGATTCCCGGACATCGTCGTGCTACAACTTGGATCAGATGCGTTGTGCTGATCGACGAAAATAAGGAGAAGTATTATTACGTCTATCCTGCAGGGCATACGCCGATTTCGGGCTTTGCCGCGGTGATCAAAGCCCGCTGTATGGATCGGACACTTTGCGTTTCATGCTATCAAAACACGCGGTTTATCTCATATATTGACTTTACGGACAACGAAAGGAGCCTATGATGGATTACAAGTATCATTATCTTCCCGCGGGCGCGGCGAAGTACGAAAGCGCGGTGGACGCGCACGCGCAATTTATTCTCAATAAGCAGCTCAAGGACAAGGAGCTTTGGGAGAAGTTCGTACAGGTATACGTAGAGCGTCCCGATTTCTGCGACTATGGCTGGCGCGGGGAATACTTCGGCAAAATGATGCGCGGAGCGTGCCTGACTCACACGTATGCGCCTGACGAGCAGCTTTACGAGATCCTTTACAAGACGGTATCCGATCTGTTGGACACGCAGGACGAGCTTGGCAGAATTGCGTCCTATCCCGTTTCGCACGAGTTTGCAGGCTGGGATATCTGGTCGCGCAAGTACGTGCTGGTGGGCTGCCTGTATTTCTACGGCATTTGCCGTGACGAGCAATTCAAGGCGCGTATTCTTACCTGCATGGAAAAGCACGTGGACTATCTGATCGCGCACATCGGTGCAGAGGAGGGCAAGATGTCCATTCTGGATACCTCCGCTGCGTGGGGCGGACTCAACTCCAGCACCATTCTTGAGCCGGTGGTTGAGCTGTACAAGCTCACGGGCAAGATGAGATTTTTGGATTTTGCCAAGTACATTTTGGATCAAGGCGGCTGCCACGGCGGCAACCTTTTGGAGCTTGCCGAGTCGGGCGAGATCTATCCTTACCAATATCCGCAGGTCAAAGCGTATGAAATGATGTCCTATTTTGAGGGGGCTTTGGCTTGGTACGAGGTGACGGACGAGGAGCGATATTTACATATTGTAGAAAAATTCGTACAGGCGGTCAGAGAGAGTGATATTACCGTCATCGGCTGTGCGGGCTGCACGCACGAGCTGTTTGACCACTCTGCCATGGCACAGACCGAGCCTGCACCCGACAGAGGCATCATGCAGGAGACCTGCGTGACCGTGACATGGATGCGCCTGCTTGAAAGACTTTTGCGCCTGACAGGCAACGTATCTTACGTGCAGGACATCGAGCGTTCGGCATACAACGCGCTGTACGGCAGCCTGAACCCCTTCTCGCAGACGCAATTCAGCTTTGAGGACAAAGATTATGTGGCAGGCGTACCGTTTGACAGCTACAGCCCCTTGACTTATCAGCCGCGCGGTATCGGCATTGGCGGCTACAAGAAATTCAGCTCGGGTGGCTACTACGGCTGCTGCGCTTGCATCGGAGCTGCGGGTACGGCTCTGTTCCCGCTGATCCAGGTGCTGGCATACGACAAGGGCTTTGCCTTCAACGGCTATCAGAACGGTACCGTGCGTGCGATTACTCCCGCAGGCAACCCCGTGGCATTTGAAATTTCGGGTGCATATATCGAGGAGGGCGAGGTGCAGATCAAAATTTGCCTTGACGCGCCCGAAGCCTTTGCCGTCAAGATTTGTGTCCCCGAATGGAGCCACCATCCCAAGATGCTTGTAAACGGTGAGGAATTCCGGATTGTAAAGGGCTACAATCAGCTTGGCAACACCTGGCAGGACGGCGACGTGATCACGCTCTCCTTGCATCCCGAGGTTGAGCGGCTGACGCTCAACGGCAAGCAGGCATTTGTGTACGGCAATATTGTGCTTGCGCGCGACGAGCAAAAAGAGCCCGGTGATATCAATCAACCCTTTACCCCTGTGACGCGCGATGGACGCTTGGTGCTGGAGCAGATCGATCCTGCAGCGGGCGAGACGGTTCGCTTTGTCATGGAAACGGATGAGGGACAGGTGCTGCTGACCGACTACGCATGGTGCGGCAAGTACTGGAACAGGGAGCATTCCGCCATTGCAGTATGGCTGCCTGTGAAAGGAGAATGACAGTGATGAAAATTTTTATGCTTGGGAACAGCTATACTTACTTTTTTGACATGCCTAAGATCCTGCAGGCGTTGTTTGACGACAACGGTGTGAATGCCAAGGTGGATTCGGTCACTGCGGGCGGCAGACGCTTGGCACAGAACGTGGACGAGGGCGATCCCTTGCATGCAGAGATCGTGAAGAAATGCGCGCAGAACGCGTATGACGTGCTGATCCTGCAGGAGCAGAGCCACACACCCATGTCTCATTACCGCGAATTTCTGCGCGGTGTGTGCGGCTGTGTGGAGCTTGTCAAGCCCCAAAAGACCGTGATGTATGCCACCTGGGGGCGCAAGGAGGGCTGTGACCTTCTGGACGAATTCGGCTGGACCAATCAGAGCATGACCGAGGGCTTGGCGGCCGCTTACGATGCCGCTGCCCGTAAGGTGGGCGGTGAGAGCGCACACGTGGGTAAGTGCTTTTATGAGATCCGCAAGGCGTACCCCGAAATCGAGCTGTACGATCCGGACTGCTCGCACCCCTCTTATGTGGGTAGCTGCGTGGCCGCGCTGACCATTTATAAAAAGCTGATGGGAAAATTGCCAAGCAATACTGCTACATTAGCGCTTGATCCTTTGACCATTGCGCATTTATTGGAAGTTATTCAAACGGTTGAATGATGTTATAATGCTTTTGGTATTTTGGCACTTGGCATAGACAGATGAGTCGAGGCAAAATTTAAATTCATAGTACCATGGGTTAGGAATAGGCACCCCGCCCCGTCATCCTCGAGCAAGCGTTTTTTGCAAGATTCTTCGCTGCGCTCAAGAATGACAGCAAAAAACGCGCCGCGAAGGATCTTGGGGCGTGGGCGCATCCTTGATTTTAATTTTTTGATACTGGATTCCAAGGAGGTTACATGGATGTATTTTGTGTATATTTTATCGAATTGGAACGGAAAAGTTATTTATGTGGGGATGACGAATGATCTGCGCAGACGCACATATGAACACAAAAATGAGTTGCTGGATGGGTTCACCAAGAGGTACAAGATACACAAGTTGGTATACTATGAGAGCTATACGCATGTTAAGGACGCTATTTTGAGAGAAAAACAGATAAAAGGGTTATTGCGTCGAAAAAAGGATGATTTAGTAGCTTCAATGAATCCTGAATGGAATGATTTGAGCGCTGAATTGTTTCCGGATACTTTTGGTGTGGATGAGTAATTCACGCCGCCCGTCATCCTCGAGCAAGCGTTTTTTGCAAGATTCTTCGCTGCGCTCAAGAATGACAGCAAAAAACGCGCCGCGAAGGATCTTGG
>JAZUSJ010000016.1:0-13218 GCA_045606685.1 Eubacteriales bacterium | reverse complement strand
AAATGCAGTGCTTGTCAAGAAAAAAGGACGAGGAATTTTTGCAATTCTTCGTCCTTTTCCTGTTGGTAGGTATTTTGATTTTTATACTGCTCTATCGCAGATCCCCCTCAGAGATGACTCGACCACTTTTTTCTATGTTTTACAAGGGATATTTGGCAAAACCTATTGAGAAATTTTGCAAAATGTGTTATAATTAAAAAAAGTATGCTTTTTTGTAAGGAGAATCTTATGGCATATACCGAAGACGAAAAATTACAGATATACACCGAGGCGACCGAGCCTGCGCCTTGCGCGGTGCATGAGTACTATCGCTCGCTCTCGCTGCTCCAAAAGATCCACGGCTATCGCGATGCGGATGCGCTGTACGAGCAGTATGCCAAGGAGATCGACCGCCTGGAAAAGCAGGCGGCAGTCGGGGCAAGTCACGAAAACGACGAGGTCAAGGCCTACCGTGCAAAGCAGCAGAAAAAGCGCAATCTGGTCACAATCTTTCTTTGCTCCTTGTTCGGTCTGTCGCTTCTGACCTTTATTCTGGTGCTGGTGCTGACGCCCAAGGGCTATATCCTCTGGCCCTGCCTGACGCTTTGCTTGCTGATCGGTGTGATCGTATATACCCAGGTCATTCGTCCCGCGATCAACAAAGCCAAGGACAAAAAGGCGCAGGAAAAAGAAAATTTGAAATAATTTTCAAAAATGCGGAACATTTTCAAGGTTTTGGCGTCTATATAGGTAAGGGGCGTGCAAGACCTTGACACAATACTACGATACGGAGGGGTTCACATGCCCGAGCTTTTATCCCCCGCGGGAAATTTTGAAAAACTGAAGGCGGCGCTGCTTTACGGAGCGGATGCCGTGTATTGCGCAGGACAGATGTTTGGTATGCGTTCTGCCGCAGATAATTTTACCAACGATGAGTTAAGGGAAGCGGTTGCGTACACGCATGCGCGCGGAAAAAAGCTGTACCTGACCGTCAATACCATGCCGCGTACTGCGGAATATCCGCTTTTGCGCAAGTTTTTGCACCAGATCAGGGACTATGGTATTGACGCCATGATCGTCGCGGACATGGGCGTGCTTGCCACGGTCAAGGAGATCCTGCCCGATATGGAGATCCACATCTCCACGCAGGCAAGCATCGTAAGCCCCGCAGCGGCCTGCGCGTGGGCAGCGCTGGGGGCAAAGAGATTGGTGCTGGCAAGAGAGCTGAGCTTTTCGGAGATTGCTGCCATCAAGGCTGCCCTGCCTGCGGACGTGGAGCTGGAGGCCTTTGTGCATGGATCGATGTGCGTGTCGTACAGCGGCAGATGCCTGCTGGCAAACGCGCTCAACGGCCGCGACGGAAACCGAGGCACCTGCTCACAGCCCTGCAGATGGAATTACGTGCTGGTCGAGGAAAAGCGTCCCGAGATGCCCATTCCGATCGAGCAGAACGAGCATGGCACGTTTATCATGTCCTCCAAGGATATGTGTACCATTGAATGCATTCCGCAGCTGATGCAAAGCGGCATTGATTCCTTCAAGATCGAGGGAAGAATGAAGAGCGCGTATTATACGGCCGTGGTCACCAATGCCTACCGCATGGCCATGGATGCTTATACGGCAGATCCCGAGGGCTACGTGTTTGATCCCGACTGGCTGACCGAGCTGGAAAGCGTTTCTCACCGTACGTACGGCACCGGCTTTTACTTAGACGATCCCATGAATAATCCCCAGCTTCTGGGAGAATGCGGATATATGCGAGAAAAAGCATATTTCGCAACCGCAACGGAATATAATCAAGAGGAAGCAAATGCGATAGCGGCGGCAGGCATTCCCGAGGAAAACGAGCAGGGAAGACTTTACCGCTTTGTGCAGAGAAACAAGGTCAGCGTCGGTCAAGGGGCGGAGGTCATTTCCCCCGGCAAGATCGGCCGCGGATTTGACGTTTGCGAGCTGTATGCTGCGGACGGCACGGCCATTCCTTCTGCACCGCATCCTTCCATGATATTCTGGTGCCGCGTACCCTTCTTGGTGCGCGAGGGCGATATCATGCGCGCAGGCAGCGCCCAAGGCTTTGACAAGCGCGTCAAGGATACGCTGAAATAAGGAGAGAGATGGGGATCTTATTGCTCAAATCGTTGTTATATGGCATACTGGAGGGCGTGACCGAATGGCTGCCCATCAGCTCCACGGGACATCTGATCCTGTTGGAATCGTTTTTGACGCTTGACGTGGGTGCAGGTGTGCATCCGCAATTTGCATCGGAATTTCGGGAGTTGTTTTTGGTTGCCATACAATTAGGCGCGGTTTTGGCAGTGATCACCTCTTATAAATACAGACTGTTTCCGCCAATGCACGACCTCGATGCCAGAAAGAGTGCGATCAGCATATGGACGCGTGTATTGGTTGGTTGTATTCCTGCAGGACTTGCAGGCGTCCTGTTGGACGAAATATTGGAAAGAACCACGGGCAGGGACATGGACGGCTGGCTTTACAACGGCGTTGTGGTGGCCACTATGCTTGTGCTGTACGGTGCGTTATTCATCATCGTGGAGTGCGTGCGCACGGGGAAAACGGCCAAGGTCACCGACGTCGGGCAGATGTCGTACGGCAAGGCGTTTGGCGTTGGCGTGTTTCAGATGCTTTCGCTGGTGCCCGGCACCTCACGCTCCGGCTCAACCATACTTGGCGGTATGCTGCTTGGGCTTTCGCGTGCGGCAGCGGCTGAATTTTCCTTTTTCATGGCCATAGCGGTCATGGCGGGCGCGTCGGCTGTCAAGGGGCTGGGATTTGCCAAGTTCATGCTGCAAAACGATCTGCCCATGCCGTTCGAGGCTGTCGTCGTGCTGCTGGTTGCGGGCGCGGTCGCTTATCTGACCTCGCGTCTGTCCATTCGCTTTTTGATGGATTTTTCCGCTCGCCACGGCTTTGCACCGTTTGGTTTGTATCGCATCCTGCTTGGTGCAGCGGTGCTTTGTTATGAGTTATTGTAAGGAGCAGGTATGTCACAAAAGCTTGTGATCCCGTACCCCGTGATCGTGGAAGGGAAATATGACAAGATCAAGCTTTCCTCGCTGATCGAGGGGCAGATCATTTCCACGCAGGGCTTTGGGGTGTTTAAAAATCGGGAGCTTGCGCAGCTGTTGCGCAGGCTGGCTGAGAAGAGTATGATCATTGTGCTGACCGACAGCGATGGCGGCGGCAAGGTCATTCGCTCGCATATATCCGGCCTGATCCCCAAGGACAGGCTGATACAACTGTATATTCCGCAGATCAAGGGCAAGGAGCGCCGCAAGCAGGAGCCGGGCGCACAGGGCTTGCTTGGCGTGGAGGGCATGGATGCGCAGCTTTTGCGTGATCTGCTCGCGCCTTACGCACAGGGCGATGCGGCACAGCGATACCTGGAAAATCCTTTGTGCAAGACGGATTTCTTTGTTGACGGTCTTTCGGGCGGCGCGGACAGCAAGGCGCGGCGCGCAGAGATCGCGCGCAGGTGCGGTCTGCCCGAGGATATGACTGCCAATGCGCTGCTGGATGCTTTGCGGATGCTGATGAGCTACGACGAGTATCTTGCACTGGTCGGCAGAGAACGGAGATAGAGGATATGCTGCAGAATATGACGGATATACTGGTCTGCCCCGTGTGCAAAAACGGTGTGCGGATCGAGGAAAAAACGCTTTGCTGCTTTGGCGGAAAGCATAAATTTGACCTGTCCAAGGAAGGATACGTCAACCTGGCCGTGGGGCATATGCCGGGCGGGGACTCCAAGGAGGCCATCGCGGCACGGACAAGCTTTTTGGAAAAGGAATATTACGCCCCTGCAGCAATGGCGCTGGAGCAGGCAGTACAGGACTATTTGCCCCAAGGTGCCGTGCTTGTCGATGCGGGCTGCGGACAGGGCTGGTATTCCAACCGACTGGCTGCCAAGGGATACCGCGTGGCAGGCTTTGATCTTTCCAAGTTCGGCTGTGCGCGTGCTGCCAGATCGGCCGCTGCTTCGGGACTTGCCGATACCGCTTACGCAGTTGCATCGGTGTATACCATGCCTTTGCATGACGCGTGCGCGGACGGTGTGCTGAATATCTTTGCGCCCTGCGCAGAGAAGGAATACTGCCGCGTGCTTAAAGATGGCGGATATCTGTTTTTGCTTGGGGCGGGACAGATGCACCTGATGGGCTTGAAACGGGCGATTTACAGCACCACGTACGAAAATGCCGAGCGTGCGGATCTGCCGACCGGGCTTGTGCCTGTCGATACCCGACGCGTCAGCTTTGAGATCACGGTCAAGGGGCAGGAGGATATCCAAGCGCTGTTTTCCATGACACCCTACTATTGGCGCACAAGCGAGGCGGATAAGGCCAAGCTGGACGCGCTGGACACCTTGACGACCGAGGTGGACATGCTGCTTTACGTTTACACAAAATAAGATAAAGGACTATAAAAACCATGAAATTTTCACTTTGCATTCCCATGTATAACGAGTCGAGCATCATCGAGGACACAGCACGTCAGCTGTCCGCGTATATGCAGGCGAATTTTGACGATTATGAGATCATTTTTTCCAACGATGGCTCCAAGGACGGCTGCGACAAGCTGGTAGAGCAGCTGCATCTGCCCTGCGTGCGCGTGGTAGGCTACGAGCAGAACCGCGGTAAGGGCTATGCGGTGCGTACCGCCATGCTGGCTGCCAAGGGCGATTACGTCATGTTTACCGATGCTGACCTTGCGTACGGCACCGACGTCATCGGCCGCGTGCGTGACGCGTTTTTGGCGCATCCCGAGGCTGATATGGTGATCGGCTCGCGCAATCTGTCCAAGGACGGCTATGAGGGCTACACATTCATCCGCAAGCTGGCCAGCAAGACCTATATCAAGGTGCTTTGCTTAGCGGGCGGCTTCAAGCTGTCCGATTCCCAGTGCGGCTGTAAGGCCTTTACGGGCGATGCCGTGAAAAAGATCTTCCCCAGATGCGAGGTGGATCGCTTTGCGTTTGACTTTGAGGCCATTTTGTGGGCTGTCAAGTACGGCATGACCATTCACGAGATCCCGGTCAAGATCATCAACCACCGCGAGTCGTCGGTCAATCTGGTGCGCGACACACTCAAGATGCTGCGCGACCTTTCCAAGATGAAGAGAAGGATCAAAAAAGCAAAAATCTGAATATGTAAAGAATGAAAGGAGGCAATCGCCATGAAAAAAACGATCACGATTTTACTTCTGACCGCTCTTTGTATGACGGTCTTTACCTCCTGTGATTTCGGTAAAGGTTTGATTACCGAACTGTTTGGAGAGTTGAACCAAGGCGGCGCAGACATTGATCCTGTCGTGGATGTTTTGGAAACCGTTGAGAAGACCGTTGAGCAGACCGAAAGCGAACCCTGTGATGTCGAAGTCGTCGGACAGGGATTTTTGAGTGTTTCCAGACAATATTCGTGGTCAAATAATGCCGCGCAGCTGTTATCCGACCAAAGACTGAAAAACTGGGACGGAAACCTTAAAATTACAGATGTCAGCAATGCAACGCTTACCATCGTCGGATACGTTGCCTATAACGGATCTGATGAGGTGGAATATTTTTGCAATGCAAGCTCTTGGTATGGAGATGACGCCATAACAAAGATTGAAGCGCAGAAGATTACGCCCGATCAAGATATGCTTGACAAAATTGGCGAGATTCAAGCGGAGCATCTGGATGTGATTTTGTTTTCCATTCCGTATGACGCAATCGTGGATCGCATAGATATTACAGTATTGGGAGTAGGAGTGCGATCTTCCGCAGTTGTCTTCAGACGAGATATTGTGATCAAGAAAGAGATTGAAACCGGCTGCGATTGCGGAGAATGCGATTGAATTCTATCGAGGATTACGCAATGAATGAAAGGGGCTTGGATTATGAAAAAAACGATTACTATTTTACTCTTGACCTCTTTGTGCTTGACTTTTTTTACTTCCTGTGACATGGGCAACGGCCTTGTTGCCGAGCTGCTGGGAGGCATTCGGAACGAATACGACTACGGCTACGTTGAGCCACCGGTAGATGTATATGAATCGGAATATGTGGCGATCGATCCGATCGAGCCGTGGGGAACGGTTGAGATACAGACCACACCGCCCTATGAGATCGAAACGGAATACGTCACGGTCGATGAATATTGGAGCGAGGACGTGATCATCGATCCGGCTCCCCGGACGCAGATCGCGTACAGCGCAGTGGATTATATCAATGCCGAGTATATCTCGGGCTGCGAGATCTTTACGGAGATTCTGTATACCAATGACCAGCCGTGGGTAGATCCTACCCGGGTGACCGTTGAGCAAGGGTGCGATCGGCTGTACGTGGGTGGTGTACTCGGCTTGACCGATGCAAATTATGCGATATTCGGGTATTCCATCAACGGCCAAGGCCCGTATTATGCAGAGGATTATCAAAAGGATCCCGATCCCGAGCTCAAGGAGGTCGTTTCTAAGATGGGTGCGGATTATATAAGCGAATATCAGGTGACAATTCCGCTTGCATCCTTGCCCGCAGGCAACTATGAGATCATGATCTGGTATGCCAATTACAACAATGAGGCCGAGCTTGCCACCAACGTAGAGGATGTGCTGTGCGTTTTCAACGTGGAGATCGCAGAGCTGATCATGGATTAATTTGTTTCAAAAACCAAGGAGGATATGCATATGAAAAAAACGATCATCATGCTGCTTTTGACTGCTTTATGCCTGACTGTCCTGACCTCCTGCGACATGGGCAACGGCCTTGTTGCCGAGCTGTTGGGAGATTTCAAGGATATTGGCGTGCAAGAGGATATCTACCCCACCGTAGATTATACCTACGATATCGGGTATGAAACCGAAATTGTGATCGAGCCGGATATTGAGATCGAAACCGAGATCGCGGTCGATATCGATATTTTACCGCCCGAAACGTACGATGAACCCGTAAGTGATATTTCGTCGCTGATCGGCCCTGCGCTGTATGCGATCAATTTGGTGGAATATGAACTTGACGGTGAGATCGAAACCACGATGTTCGAAAAGAATATTTCGGATGCCTTGCCGGATGGTCTGGTGCTTTCCCCCGAACGTATGCCTGCATACGTCGGCTTTGGCGGCTGGACTGCGTTTTATACCGATTATGCGGTAAAATTCGGGTACAATGTCAACGGGCAGGGGATCGAAAGTGACGAGAGCTTTGTGGTGAGCTTGCCCGACGGAATAGGCGCGCAGCTCCCGAACGCCATATCGAACGCATCGGGCGTGCTGATCCGCGTGCCTGCGAGCGCATTGGAGGACGGTTACAATGAAGTCGAGCTGATCTGTTATTTCCCCGACTTCGATTATACGCTGCGCCTGATGACCGTCAAGGTCTTCAAGGAAGTGCCGACAACGCTTGGCGAGGAAACGTATGACGTTTCGATCGATCTCATCGAGCCGATCGAGCCGATGCCCCCCACAGAAGATACGGTGGAAGATACGGTGGAAGATACGGTAGAAGAGATCGATACCGAGATCGCGTTCCCGGAAATTGATATTGAAGAATAAAACGAAACAAGGCTGCGCCACGAGGCGCAGCCTTGTTTTTCCTTAGAGTTTATATGAGTAAACACTATCAAGGATTGAGTTGCAACAAAATTACAGGGGCAATCATTGATCGTCCGAGCAGGCATAAAGAATCTCTTCAATATGCGCGCGATGGTGTGGTTACCTATGCCGCGGCCTTGCCTGCAGCTTGCTTTTGATCTGCGTGGTCAGCACGGCCGAGGCACAGATCAGCGCGGCCAGCCCTGCGCGAATCCCGAGCGAAGCACCAAGCCCCAGCCCGAGCGTTACGCTCTGTCGCAGCTCGCCGCCGAAAAACACCCCCAGCAAAAGTCCCAGTCCTACGTATATGCAGGAGCAGAGCAGGGCGCAGGGCAGCACGGCAGATTCGCATTTGATCCCCACGCCCATACCGCCCAGCATACAGGAAAGCGCCATGGCGCCAAATCCCAGCGGCATGATCCATGCATCGGGATCGGGGGAGAGATACGCGATCAGCGCACCGATCAAAAGCGCGATCAGTCCACCTGCAAAGCATAGTGCCAAGCCCCATAAAAGTCCTGCCGCAAAGCTGCCGCTGCTTGGTGCGCTGCTTGCGTGCTTGCGCGCGGGAATGATGCTCCTGACCGATCTGTTCATAAAAAACGCCTCCGTATCCATAATATTACCGTGTTTGGTAATACTATATGAGTACGGAGCCGTTTTTATGTGCGGGAGTCGCAGATTCCCTTACTTCTGTGCGTCCTCTGCCTTGACGTCAACCTTGCTGATCGCGCTCTTGAGCAAGCGGATCTTGGTGCGGTCGTGGCTGGTCTCGATCAGAACTGTTTCGTCTCTGATGCTGATGACCTTGCCGATGATACCGCCGATGGTGGTGATCTCATCACCCACAGACAGGCTGTTACGCATTTCATTGATCTCTTTTTCCTGCTTTTTCTGGGGACGGATCATGAAGAAGTAGAAGAATACACCGACCACAACGACCATGACGATGGTCATGATGATCTGGCCGCCACCGCCGCCCTGGTTGGTAAGCAGATTAGTTAATGCCGAAAAATTCATTTTTTATCCTCCGTTGCGAGTTTTCACATACACACCTATTATATCCCAAAATTTTCCGAAAGTCAAGATGAAAACGAAAAAGGTGCAAATAATTCATATCATGTTAATAAACGTGTGCTATCATGTAATGTGATATATTATGTCATAGTCCATATATGGAGGTAAGTATATGAAAAAAGATAAATGTCCTCCCTGCAAAAAGACTTCTATCGGCGGCCAGGCCCTGATGGAAGGCATTATGATGCGAGGACCTAAGAAAACTGCTATGGCGGTGCGCAATCCCGAGGGTGAGATCGTGCTGGAGATCAAGCAGAACGATACCAAAGCACCGCTGATCACCAAGATCCCCGTGGTGCGCGGTGTGTTCAATTTTGCCGCATCCATGATCACGGGATATAAGTGCCTGATGAGATCTGCCGAGATATCGGGACTGGAGGAGGCAGAGGAAGAGATGCGCCGTGAGGCTGAGGCAAAAAAAGCCGCCAAGGCCGCCAAAAAAGCCGCCAAACGCGGTCAAGCGCCTCTGACCGAGCAACAGCCCGTGCAATCCGAAGCTCCCGTAACCGAAGAAAATTCCGCTTCCCAGGAAAGCGAAGCGGACAATACGACGGATGCGAACGCAACCGAACCCGCAACCGAGCCCGTAGAGGAAAATCACGATTCGCCCGCAGAGCAGGCATCCGCAACCGAGGAAACAAAGGAAAAGAAAAAGGCTGACGGTGCTTCCATGACCACCACGCTGGTCATGATCCTTGGCGTCGTACTTGGCCTTGGTCTTGCAATTTTGCTTTTCAAATTTGTTCCCACCGCGCTTTATGATCTTTGCGTTTGGCTGATCCCTGCGCTCAAGCCTGCAAACGTAGTGCTTGAATCGTTTATTCGTTCGCTGGTCGAGGGCGTCTTCAAGATCGCCATCGTGGTCGGTTACATGGCGCTGGTTTCCTTGATGAAGGAGATTCGCCGCACCTTCCAGTATCACGGCGCTGAGCATAAGTCCATTTTCTGCTATGAGGCAGGCTTGCCCCTGACCGTGGAAAACGTGCGTAAGCAGAGAAGATTCCATCCCCGTTGCGGCACCTCGTTTTTGATTCTGATGGTGCTGGTCAACGTATTCGTTTCATTCTTTATCGAGCCCTCGTTCGTCGCCATTTTCGGCGGCACCATGAAGGAGGTGCTTGGCCAGATCCACAGTATCCTTCCCACGCTGGTGCGTACCGGCATATCCTTAATATTGCTCCCCTTGGTTATGGGCATTGGCTACGAGCTGCTCAAGCTGGCAGGCAGATACGACAATTTCCTGACCAGACTGATCTCGCTGCCCGGTGTCTGGCTGCAGCACATTACCGTGCTTGAGCCGGATGACAGCATGATCGAATGCGCGATTGCTGCCATCAAGGAGGTCATTCCCGAGGACGAGAGCGACGCGTGGTAAACCGTACATCATAAGGAGGATTGAAGCATGAGAATAGTTTGTTGTAACGATTATAGGGAAATGTCCAAGGTTGGTGCCGATATGGTTGCCGACGTGATCAAGAATAAGCCCGATTGCGTACTGGGGCTTGCTACGGGATCTACCCCCGAGGGGCTGTATGCCGAGCTGATCTCTATGTGCAGCAAGGGGGAACTGGATTTCTCGGCCGTGACCACGGTCAATCTGGACGAGTATTATCCCATCACGCCCGACAACGAGCAGAGCTACCGTTATTTTATGAATACCAAGCTGTTTGACCATGTCAACATTGATAAGGCAAACACCTACGTGCCGGACGGCAGCGCAGCAGACGCTGCAGCCGAGGCTGCAAGATACGAGGCGTTTGTACGTTCCTTGGGCGGTGCGGATATTCAGGTGCTGGGCATTGGCAGAAACGGCCATATCGCCTTCAACGAGCCGGCAGAGGCGTTGCATCCCGCAACCCACGTTACCAGTCTGACCGCTGATACGGTGGAAGCAAACGCGCGTTTCTTTGAAAGCATTGATCAGGTTCCCACGCTGGCGCTTACCATGGGTATGGGGACTATCCTGTCCGCGAAAAAGATCATCATTCTGGCCAACGGTAAGGGCAAGCACGAGGCGATCAAGGCAATGCTTGCAGGCACGGTGACCACAAGCTGTCCTGCATCCTTCCTCAATCTGCACGCTGACGTGACGCTGATCTGCGACCGTGACGCTTACGAGGGCTGATATGGACGCAGCACAGATCAAAGAACAGACGTCCTTGGCTGTCGAGCAGCTGTTGGATGCTGCAGGCATCAGGGAAGGGCAGATCCTGGTGGTGGGTTGCTCCTCCTCCGAGATCGTAGGAGGAACGATCGGTCACGCGTCCGCGCCAGAGGCAGCAGATGCCGTTTACGAGGCTGTTTTCGAGGCTTGCGCCAAAAGAGGGGTGCATCTGGCAGCGCAGTGCTGTGAGCATCTCAACCGTGCGCTGATCGTGGAGCGCGCGTGCGCCGAACGGTACGGCCTTGAAGAGGTCTGCGTGATTCCGCAGCCAAAGGCAGGCGGCTCGTTTGCAACGGCTGCTTGGGCAAATATGCAAGCACCCTGTGCTGTGGAATCCATCAAAGCACACGCGGGTATGGATATCGGCGGCACGCTGATCGGCATGCATTTGCGAAACGTGGCGGTTCCCGTGCGCGTTGCGCAAAACAGGATCGGGCAGGCAAGTGTGCTGTGCGCACGCACGCGCCCCAAGTTCGTGGGCGGCAGCCGCGCCGTGTATCCGGACACCGACAAAAGATAAAGAATTAGCTGCAGTCCGCATAACTGCAACTGTTCAAAAACAAGGACTGCATCCGTGTGATGCAGTCCTTGTTTTGCGCGGAGTTCTCCGCTGATTTATCAGCCCCGTTTCTTATGTATACACGAAAAGGGCGATTGCCGGGGGACTCAATCCTTCTTTTTCTTTGCAACAACAGCTGTGCCGAGTGCAAGAATTGCAAGGATCGCGCCGCTGCCGATTGCGCTGCCGCAGCCACCGGAGGGCTTTTCGGTCTCGGCTTCGGTAGCCTCGGGAGCCTGGGTGGAGGGGGAGGTAGTGGCCTCGGTCTTGGCCTCTGTCTGTTCATCTGTGTCGGGAGCGGTATCGCTCTCGGTTGCGGCATCGGTTTCTGCTTCGGTCTCGGTCTCCTCATCCCCGTCGTCCTCGGATTGACGGTAGGAGTTGATCGCAGCAACCTGCGCCTCGTAAGCAGCCTGCGCTTCGGCAGTCAGGGGGGCTACGTAAATGCAGTTGCTGGTCATGGAATCGTTACCTGCACCGCAAACGTACAGCATATCGTTGATGACTTGAATACGGGTGATGCGGTCCGCATCGGGAACGGAGATGCTTGCGACCTTTTCCATGGTGGAATCATCCAGAACCTCAACGGCAGAGCCGTCCTTCAGACCGACCAACAGAAAATCACCGACGTGAGCAATGCTGTAAGCACCGCTGAATTCGGTATATCCAAGGCAGTTGACACCGGATGCGTCGATCTTGATGATGCCCGTGCCGCCCTCCTTCAGGGAAGCGCACAGCCAAAGCGTGCCATTTGCATCCACAGCCATGTATTGTCCCTCGTCCAGGTGCTTGCCGCCCAGATCGATGGTGCAATCCTCAGCTGAAAAATCGATAGAGCCTTCAATGCCGAATTTCATGTTGAGAACAGGGCTTTCGGGATCGGTCACGTCAAAGCAATACAGGGAGTCATGCTCATAGTTGGTCATGACAAAGCAGTAGTACTTGTCACCGATCTTGGCAACCTCAACACCGTTGACACCGATCTTGGTGCCGGACTCGTCACCGGGTTCCAGATCATTCTGATATACGGGTATCTCGCAAAGCTCGACGAGCTTGCCGTCCTGCTGCTGTTGCGCAATGCCAAGGCTGACGTAATTGTAGTTGACCGAGTAAGCAAAGCCCGCATAAACGATGCCGCGGTCGTCGGCCGCGATCCCCTTCGCATAGGAGAAGGGAGAGCCGGGCAGTGCATTTTCTTCATTGTAGGAATAGTACATGTCTGTGATTTTTCCAACCTGCGTATCCAGTACGACAACACCGCGCACGCCTGTGCCGCCGTTGAGCGTACCCATGTATGCATAACGACCATCAGCGGACATGGAAAATCCGCGCATGTTGATGTATGCAGCTACGACATAGTCATCCAATTCTTCCACATAGTCATCCCACCACCATGCTTCGTAGTCGGGGGCAACGTCTGAGGTGATAAAATCGGATTCCTGATAGAACAGGCCCTTGAGCTCCACAGCTTTCCATGTGTCGGCACTGTACTCCTCTGAAGCCGTGGCCGAAACACATATGCAACCCATGCAAAGGGTTGCGAACAGGATGATTGCCAAAAGTTTTTTCATGATGCATCTCCTTTTCGGATTTTTTCGGGATACAAAATATTGTAAATTGTCCCATAAATACATCATACTATACGAATATGCTTTTGTCAATAGGGAGAGGCATATTTTTGGTAGCGAAGGTATAAAAAAAGCCGGATCCATGGGGGGATACTCCAAGCGGAGTATCTCCCCAGTTCTATTCGCCTGTGGCGAGTGATATTGCCTTTGGCAGTGTTATTCGCCTTTGGCGAGTGGTATTTGCTTCGCAAGTTTTCAGGGCGAATAGAATATCACTGTGAGGCGAAGCC
>JAZUSJ010000015.1:0-2715 GCA_045606685.1 Eubacteriales bacterium | reverse complement strand
AAATATTCGGTTTCTTCCCTGGAATTGGAAAATACCAGGGATTTTTTGTCCTTGACGCAATCGTACATATATTCAAAGCCTGCGTCCAGCATAGCGGGCGTTTCGGCAAGCTCCTCACCGTCCTTTTCGGCCTCGTCCTTGCTTTGCGTGGCCTTGGGATTCTGCACGTAAAAATGCTCCATTCCCAATCGCCAACGGATCTTGCCCTCGTCAAATTGCGGCACATCGGTCTCTTTCCCCGTTCCCTCGCTCAGCCAGGCAGCAGCACCGTGCGGATCGCCGATGGTAGCCGAGAGTCCCACGCGCCGCACGTCATGCCCGATCAGATGCGTGATCCTGTCTAACTGGCAACGGATCTGATTGCCGCGATCGGTGCCTGTGAGCGTGTGGATCTCGTCGATGACCACGTAGCGAAGGTCACCGAACAGGCGCGGAATATCATTGGAGCGTCCTATCAGCATCGCCTCCAGCGATTCGGGTGTGATCTGCAAAACACCCTTGGGATTTTCCAGCAGCTTGCGCTTGTGCGAGGCGGCTACGTCCCCGTGCCAATGCGTCACGGGAATGCCGCTTTGATCCAGCAGCTGCTCGATGCGGAAAAACTGGTCGTTGATCAGGCTCTTCAAGGGAGCAATATAAATCACCCCCACGCTTACGGGCGGATTCTCCCACAGCTCGGTGAGAATGGGAAAGAAGACCGCCTCGGTCTTGCCGCTGGCCGTGGACGAGGTCAGCAGCAGATTATGATCGGTCTCAAACAGGGTGTGCGCTGCCGCCATCTGCACGGGGCGCAGCGAATCCCATGTATTGGTGTAGATAAATTCCCTGATAAAATCGGGAAACCGTTCAAATATCTCGTCGGCTTTGGTCATGCTTCCCTGTCCTTTCATCAAAAATCAATATCGTCGGGTGTGTATTTGCGGGAAGAATCGGAAGACGGACCGTCGGGGACGCCGGACGGACCGTCGGGGACGCCGGTCCCTACAGTATGGGACGGTGCGGCCACGCTTGTGGTCTTGACGATGTCCTCAAAGCTTGCCTCGGGATTCTGCATCAGCACGTTAAGCACTGTCATATAGTCACGCAGCATCTCACGCGGTGTGATCATGCTGTCCGCGCCCGCGCGTGAAAGACAGGTCTGCAAAAATGCCACCTGCTGCTCCTCGGTAATGCGCGGCGTGATATGATAATACTGCGCGTACAGCTGTGTAATACGCGTGATCAGGGCAAACAGCTCGTCGTCAGACAGTCTGCGCAAGCGGATCACGGGGCCGATCAAATTTTTGAATCCGTCGGGGGTGAAGCGGCTGTCGCATAGACGGGAGCGCAGCGCTTCGTAGGAGAACAGGCCGCGTCGGCTGTCCTCCAAGAACTGCGGTGTGCCGCCAAACACGATCTCCAGCCCGGGAGCGCGTCCCTGCAGCGTATCGTTGAACATGGAAAGGATCTTTTCATAATTATTTTCGCGGCTGACGCGATGCACGATCTTATACAGATTGACGCACTCGTCGATAAATACCACCAGGCCGCGATAGCCCATCAGGCGCACCAAAGAGGCCCAGAGCTTGAGAAAATCATACCAGTTATCGTCGTCAATGATGACGGATACCGAAAATCCGAGCGCGTTTTTGGCCTCGGTCTTGGTGGAAAACTCACCGCGCAGCCAGCGCAGGCAGGCACTCATGACCTCGCGGTCGTTCTCGGAGCCGCTGATATAGGCGCGATAGTAGGCCGTGATCACACGCGCAAAATCAAATCCGCCAACCAAAAACTCCACCTCGGAAAGCTTTTGCATCACGCGCGCGTTCAAAGCACTCTCAAAGGATGCGGAATCTGGTGCGTAGCCCTGTGCGACAAGCTCTGCCTGCAAGGAAGTGATCCAGCGCGCAATGATCTTGGGCAATGCACCGCCATCGGGCGAGGCCTTGGAGGCAAGATTTTTCATCAGCTCGCGGTAGGTTGCAACACCGCTGCCACCCGTGCCGTATAAGCGGCGCTCGGGGGAGAGATCGCAATCGGCCGTGATAAAATCACGCTCCAGCGCGTATCCGCGAATCAGCTGCATCAAAAAGCTCTTACCGCTGCCGTAGCGTCCCACCAGAAAGCGCATGCCCGCACCGCCCTCGTTGACCTGCTCCAAATCGGAAAGCAGCGCAGCGATCTCATCCTGTCTGCCTATGGCAATATAAGGTGCGCCCGCACGCGGTACGACACCTGCAGAAACCGATGCAAGCAGCGCGCCCAGAATACGTCTTGGTACTTGTTGTGATTTATTTTCCATATCTTATTTCCTCCACAGGAACGCAAGCTGTTCCCTGTAATCCTCAATGATGACGTATGTCCCGCCATCCTCCTCTAAAATCACGTCACCGAACACGTCCGCTGCGATCTCATTGATCTCATCCGCCATCGCATCCACCATTTTGCCCACGGCGCGTGCCGCCTCTCTTTGTGCGGACGCGTTTTGTGCCGCGACAGCCGCAATAAAGGGCAGATAATCGGCCAGAGCATCCTGTAGGGTCGATTCAAGAATCGCCCGATCTGACACGGGTATACCGGTGGTGACGGGCGAATCGTGATTCGCCCCTGCGGTATTGTGCGGGCCGTCGGGGACGTCGGCCCCCACGGTCGGTGCGCATTGCGGGCCGTCGGGGACGTCGGCCCCTACAGATTGCGACGGGCCGTCGGGGACGTCGGCCCCTACGGGTTCAAATG
>JAZUSJ010000014.1:0-10057 GCA_045606685.1 Eubacteriales bacterium | reverse complement strand
AAGGCTCGTCGGTGCTGAAGCTCTTTGATATGACGGTGGCTACCACAGGTCTTAATGAAAAGAGCGCGGCTGCCGCAGGCTACGATTATGACAAGACCTACACCTATTCCGCATCCCACGCATCCTATTATCCGGGGGCGTCCATGATGTCGGTCAAGGTGCTGTGGGATAAGGCAACGCACAAGATCCTCGGTGCGCAGATCGTGGGCTTTGACGGTGTGGATAAGCGTATGAATGTGATCGCCACCGCGATGCGGCTTGGTGCCAAGGTGACTGATCTTGCCGAATTGGAGCTTTGCTATGCGCCGCCCTTCGGCTCTGCCAAGGATCCTGTGAATATGGTTGGCTTTGTTGCCGAAAACGTCATCACGGGCAAGATCGGGCAGTTCTTTTGGCACGACGTGGAAAAGCTCCCGCGCGACGGCAGTGTGACTTTGCTGGATACCCGCACAAATACCGAGGTCACACGCGGAAAGATCGACGGCTTTATGCACATTCCCCTTGATTCTCTGCGTCAGCGTATTCACGAAATCCCCGAGGGCAAGCCCGTGTACGTGCATTGCCACTCAGGACTTCGCTCCTATATCGCCTGCCGCATCCTTGCAGGCAACGGATTTGAATGCTTCAATCTCGCAGGCGGCTGGCGGCTGTATGAATCGGTCATCAATGAAAGAACGGTGCCTGAGTATATCTGCACCGAATGTAAATGAAAACGGAGGAAAATATTATGTCAGTACAAAAATTGAATCAGAATAATTTTCAAAACGCAATCACAAACGGTACGGCTCTCGTAGATTTCTACGCCGATTGGTGTGGGCCTTGCAGAATGCTCTCGCCCATCGTAGATGAGATCGCAGAGGAGCGCCCCGATATTACCGTCGGCAAGGTAAACGTGGATGACGAGAACGCACTTGCCATGAAATACGGCGTGATGAGTATTCCCACGCTGATCGTCTTTCAGGACGGAAAAGAAAAAACAAGAATCGTCGGTGCAAGACCTAAAGCCGCCATTCTTGCACAGTTGGAATAAATACGATATAAACACAGACCGCTACGGCTCAATGTGAGCCATAGCGGTCTGTATTTTCCCTCCCGGACAAATTGGGATTCGTTATTTTTTCCTTTTCACCAGATGCCTGTTCATATATTTTGGATTGATCACGAAGATATAAGTCAGAGCCACGCTTAGGAGTGCTACGGCTGCGGGAAAAAACCATTTCGTATAATAGCCGACAAGGGCAATCATCACCATAACAACGCAATATGCCAACTCGATCAGTGTGTTCTTTTTGCGTTGCCTTTGATCCTTTTCATAGTGCAGATTATATGCCATCCAAACCGAAGCCGCAAGCAACGGCAGATATTTGAAAAGAAGAAATAAGATATGGTACGGTGTTTCTTGGGTATATAGCGGCTGAATTGCGACATTCAAAAAGGCAGCCTGCGCTATGATTGCTACTGTAATAAAGTTATTTCGCAAGATCGGATTGTGCTTGGGACTAAAACGCTTTTCTTTCTCTGTGGATACTGTTTCATTTTCATTTTTGCCGATCAGTTCGTCAAGCGAAACATCATACAGATTGGCAAGCGCGATTAAGTTGTCAGAGCTTGGTGTTGTTTGTCCGGCTTCCCACTTTGTAACTGCCTGTCTTGAAACATCAAGCATCTCAGCAATCTTTTCTTGCGACAGTCCCTTTTGTGTGCGGTATATTTTGAGTTTTTCACCAAGTGTCATATGATCACCTCCTGCCATGATTGTAGCAAATTCTTTGGCAACTTTCTACCAACTATCCGGCAACTATCGGTTGCATCGGCCAATTCCCGCTTGTTTTTTTGATATGCGATCAATAGGCAATACTCCGCAGTTTCTTTTTATCCGTGATCAGGATGCCCTTTCTCGTGACCTCGATCACACCGTCGGCGGCAAGGTGCTTGAGCATTCTTGTCACAACCTCGCGGGCAGTTCCCAGGTGGCGAGCAATGGTTTCGTGCGTCATATTCACGCTTTCCGTCCCGTTTGCCTGCATTTCTTCAAGAAGAAAGATGGCAAGGCGTTTGTCCATACTCATAAAGACGATCTGCTGCAGGATCCACATGACATCGGAAAAACGGCTGACGGCTGTTTCAAGGGCGTAATTCTTCACCTCAAGATAGCGGTTGCTGATATCGCCAAAGGCAGATGCACTGATGTGGTAGCAGTCACTCTCTGCCTCTGCGTCCACGTACACATCAAAGGTCACACTTTGCAGCACGCAGGACGCAGACAGCATACAAATATCACCGGGCGAGAGTCGGTAAAGGGTGATCTCCTTTCCATCCTCTGAAAGCATATAAAGGCGCAGTCTGCCAGAGCGCACGATGAAAAGCCCCGTGCAGCCCATATTGTCGTGAACAGGTTGGGAGCGGTCAAAATGCTTTTCCGACGTGTTTTCGCACAACAGCTGCTTATCTGCGTCCGCCAGCACGTCCCAGAACGGAAAATAGGTTTCATAGAAATTTTCAAGCGGCATATCAGCTGCCTCCTTCCAAAAATCGTCTTACAGTTTCAACCCTTTTGAATGCCACCCGTTGGGTAGGCTTCCGAATTCTCACTTCATCATCCGGACGATGTGTTCCACCGTTATGAGGATCTGATCCTCATTTGTAACCGTAGGTGTACCGTCACCGTCCTGCGCTCCGTACATGCCGAAATATGCGTGGCAGCCGCCATCAATCACATATTCCGTAAAATCACTTGGCAGATTGGGCTTATTCTCCTCGTATTTTTCACGGTTCATGACCGTATCCTCGCTTCCGAAAACCGAAAGCACGGCAAGATCTGTATCAGACAGGTCCGTAGTGGAATACGAGCCGAGCAAAACAAGCCCTTTGTATTTCTCTGCATGATCGGCAAGATAGGCTGCTGCCATTGAGCCGCCCAGCGAGTGACCGCCTATGTACCAATCCTCTATTTCGGGATATTGCTTCTGTATGCCGTCTGCTGCATTGATATCAAGCACAGCGAGATTGAACGGCATCTCAACAAGGACACACAAAATTCCGTTCTCAGCGCATGCCTGCATCAGAGGAATATAGGCTGTATGCTCCACCTTGCCGCCCGGATAGAAGATCAATCCCTTGGTTGCTCCTTCGGGTTCAAAAACGACGGTGCCGTCAGGTTCTTCCCTCCACGCCGTGCCTTGCGGCAAAAACGCTCCGATTGCATCGTGATCTGCGCGGTAATAGTCGCCAAGATAGATGGCACAAGCCCCTGCAATAAGGACAAGCGCAAGAGTGATGGACGTTGCGATGATAAAAATCGTTCGTTTTCGTTTATCTGATAAAAGGTTCATTTGATTTTTCTCTTGTAGCATCTATACATACGACTCCTCATTGATGATTTTTACGGTTTACGGCAAGTTATTTTTTCTTACGCAAGGCAACTGCGATAGCGGCAGGAATCAGACAGCACAGCAACGCGATTGCCGAAATTCGGCCGTTGCAGCCCTTCTCTTTCTGCTCATTGGTATCGGACTCCGTCCTTGCCTCAGTATCGGAGGGTGTTTCAGGCGTTGTTCCGGGATCTGCGTTGGTCTCGGTATCCGGGACTGGCAGTGCCTCGATCGTTTCGGTTTGAAGCACCTCACCGCAAGCGGTACATGCAATATGCTTGCTTCCCTCAACCCCAATCTGCGGCTCGGCATCCACGATCCAATCGCTCGGTGTGTGGCCAAGCGCGTCAACGTAACTGTCCACAAAGGTGTCACCGCAGGCGCAAGTATGCGTGGTAAAGCCCTTTTCGGTGCATGTGGGCGCGGTTACGGTAGCATTGTGGGAGTGGCCTGTTGCGGGGATTTCGATGTGTTCTCTGCCAAGCTCCGCTTTGCAGGTTGCGCAATAGGTTGCCATGTCGTAGCCGCCGATTTCGGTACAGGTGGGTTCAATGCGGTTTTCTTCTACCGCGTTGGCAGCGGTGTGACCGGTTGCGGGAATTTCTACATGTTCTCTGTTAAGCTCAACACCACAGGTCGCGCAATAGGTTGCCATATCGTAGCCACCGATTTCGGTACAGGTGGGTTCAATGCGGTTTTCTTCCACTGCATTGGCAGCGGTGTGACCGGTTGCGGGGATTTCCGTAATATCCTTCTGCGTTTTACACCACGTGCAGTACATGGATTTGCTACCGACTTGCGTACAGGTCGGCTCGATATTCACCGTCCATCCGTTGCTGTAATCATGCTCGCTCTCTGTTCCGGGCAATATCTGCATTTCCAACAGCTTTTGACACAAGGAGCAAACGCGTCCCTGCACCTCGGGTGTCAGGCAGGTTGCAGGATCGATCACAGTCCAAGCGCCCAGCACGTGGCTGCACACGTCATTGACAGACGAGCTGCTTGATTGGCCTACGTCGTTTTTGTGTTGAATATAGCCGCAATCCATGCAAGCAAAATAATATGCACCGTCATTCTCATTTCCATAGAAGATCTTGGGCATCAGCGCAAGCAGATTTTGCATCCATTCGTGGGTAACAACGGTTTTTTGGTACGTATGCTCGCTGACGGGGATAGATTCCGTGATCTGCGCTCCGCATACCGTGCAACGGCTATAGACGGTTCCCAACTCTGTACACGTTGCGGCCACGGTCTTTTCCACGCTGAAATCATGCCCCCCACAAGGCAGGATCTCGGTGTACTGATCCCCACAGCTTGCGCACGTATAGAGAATGCTTCCGTCCGCAAAGCAAGTGGGGGGTGTGGTCTCGGCGCTGTATGCGTGTCCCGTTGCAGGGACAAAATCAGTTCCGATCCACTCACCGCACACCATGCAAACAGACTTGTAGCAGCCTTGCTCTGTGCATGTGGGAGGCGCCCATACTGCCTCACCAAAGGCGTGCTCACCGCCTATATGCGTGCGATCAAGCACAAAGCGATGATCATCGCTCACCGTCATGCCTTCGGTATAACCGATCCAGCCGCGCATAGTATAGCCTTGCTTTTCTGCAATCGCGGGAGGAACGATCTGACTGCCGTAAGGCAAACGCTCCTTGGCAAGAAGCGTTTTGCCGTCCTCCGCGTAAAAGCTTACGGTATAGGTTTTCAGACGGGTTTCAAATACGGGATATGCATGAATGTCAACGGTAGAGGTTGCAGGCACGCTGTCAGCAATGCCGTCACCGTCAAGATCCCAACCGATCAGCACCTTGGAATACTGCTGTCCCTTTTCTGTGACCAATTCGGGCTGACGGATCACCTGCGAGGTCAGGAAGATCTCGTTGCTGAAAAGATTGCCGTTTTCATCGTAGAAATTCGCAACGATCCATTTATCGCCGTACACAACTCTGTTGTCGTTGTGCCAGAGCGGATAGTTTGCATCCCAGCGCAGATCGGCTTCCAGTCCTTCGACGTATATGGTGACACCCGTAACACCAATAAACGCATCTAACTGCATGGTTACAGTATCCTTCAAAACAATGTTTTTCAACGTTATTGGCATATTGGCGCCAAAATATCCAAGTATATTGTGATCAAGAGGCAATTCGGTAATCACCAAATTCTCTAAATTGGTTACACCTGCAAGAGCACGCCATCCGTTTCCTCCAATGATTACCTGCTTGAGCGAATAGCAGCCATCAAATGCCTGCGCAGCCATCATTTGTGTATTGGGCTTTTGCTCAAAGCGCACCGCATCCGGAGAAACCTTGATCAAGCAATTATCAATATACAAAGCACCGTTTTTCCAGTTGGAGGGATCGTCATAATATGCTGTTCTTTCAAATGCACTATTATTGATTTCGGTCACACCGCCGCCTATTGAAACCTGGGACAAAGAGGAACATCCATAGAAAGCAGCGTTTGCGATACGTATCACGCTATCAGGAATGACAACGCTTTGCAAGGTGGTGCAGTCACGGAAAGCATACTGCCCTATTTCAGTGATCCCTTCTGGAATGATGACGTTGCGCACACCGCGCATAAAGTAAATCCTGTACGGATTCCCCATTATATTCAAAGGCAACGTCACTGTTTCTTCGGATCCTATATAGGAAACCAGCGTATACTGACCGTTTTCGTGAATAAATCGGAATCCGTCCGCAGTTTCAATGCATTCAAAACCAGCGGCAGGATCACGATACGTTACATTGCCATCACAATCTATGATCATTTTGGCATAACAAGCAATTCCACCGTGATCCATGCTGCCCATTTGCAAGGCCAGTTCACTGCGGTTGTCGATCACAGCAAGATTATTACACTCGGAAAAGGCACTTTCACCAATTTCAGTTACGCCGGACGGAATTGTGATCTTGGTAAGTCCACATGCTCTGAATGCGCAGATACCAATCTTGGTGATGCCCTCACCTAAAGTGACCTTAGCAAGTCCCGGACAATCCGAAAACAACGAATCCTTGATCTCGGTAATCTGATCCGGGATAGTAACCTCCAAAAGGTTTGGGCATTCCATAAAGACACTGCCACCAAGATTCTCAAGTCCGCTGCCAAGCTCAATTTTAGTAAGACTGCCGCACTGCCTGAATGCCCCCTCTTCTATGGATTTCACGCTATCCGGGATCACCACGTCTTTCAGACTTTGGCATCCCAAGAATGCATATCTTTCCAGAATTTCAAGGCCTTCGGGCAGCGTGACATGCGTCAGATTGATACAATCATAAAATGCGGAATCTCTGATAGCAGTCACTCCCTCGGGGATCACGACCTCTGTGATACTTGTACAGCCGTGGAAAACACAGGGTTTAATTTCCGTGACTGTATCCGGAATAACCACTTTGGTCAAAAGCTCCCCGTTCAGATACAGATCTGCTCCAAAATATACAGGATTTATACCATATCCATCACAATCCAAATTGCACCAGGATTCAAGATCGCTTATATAAACGCTTTCTATGGCGTAGCAATCATAAAACGCCCAGAAGTCTATATACATCAAGCTTTTGGGAACAGTAACATCAGTCAAACTTCCGCAGTTCTTGAACGCCTCTCTCGCAATGCTTTCTACCCCTTCGGGAATCACTATTTCGGTCAAAGAGGTGCAGCCACAAAATGCACCTTCTTCAATTTGTGTCACACCCTCCGGGAGGTCAACCGATGCAAGGCTCGAACATCCTTCAAAGGCTCTTTGGGAAATGCTTGTGCATTGCGCCCCCTGCTCAAAGGTCACCTCAGTCAGCTTGCTTTTTCCTTGGAACGCATATGCAAAATAGGTAACCGTCTTAGGGATACACACTTCGGTAATATCGTCGGGAACGTATATGATCTGCGTCATATTTTTATCATAGATAATACCGTCACGCAAAACAAAGTATTCATTTTCAGGATCAATCGTAAATTCGCTAAACTTGCAGTTGGCAAAGGCAGTACTGTCTATGCTTTGCACATTTTTGGGAATTTCAATACAGTCAAGCCCAACGCACCCATAAAACGCGCGCCCTTCAATTCGAGTCAGACTTTGAGGTAAAGTGATGCTTTGCAGCGATTCACAGCCACTGAATGCGCTGCTGCGAATACGTGTGATCCCCTCGGGAAGGTTGATCCTTTCAAGGCTGGTGCAATCACCAAATGCACTTGATTCGATCTCTTCGACGCTATCGGGCAAGGTGATCTCAACCAACGTATAGCAATTCCAGAATGCACTGGAATTGATCTTTGTTACACCGTCAGGGACAATCACCTTCTTTACACCAAACATATTCCTAATGGCATAAGAATTCCCCATGATATCAGTTGGCAGGGTAACTGTTTCCTGATCACCGAAATATTCAACCAAGGTATACGCTCCGTTCTTCTCTTCAAAACGGAATCCGTCCTCAGTCGTAATATAGGTAGCTCCCGTACTCGGATCTTTGAAAATACGGTTGCCTTCTCTGTCAAATATCTGTCTTGCATAGCGAGTAATATATCCATACTCGTCAGAGCCGGGCATCATACGCAGATCACTGTTGTTATATACGGTATACAGACGGTCACAAGAGCTGAATGCACCGGATTCAATGACCTCCATACTTTGCGGAATGGTAACGCATCTCAAAGCTGTGCATTCACCGAACGCATACCATTCCAGTTTGGTCACTCCTTCAGGAATGACGATCTCACGCAAACTTGAACATCTCGAAAACGCACTATCCCCGATAAAAGTCAAGCTATCGGGAAGATTAATTTCTTTCAACTTTCTGCATCCCTCAAACGCCTCTCGCTCAATCGTGGTCACGCTTTTGCCAAGTGTCACCTTAGTCAACGATGCATGCCCGAAAAATGCTCCGGTCTCAATTATTGTTACACCATCTCCGGTCGAAATTGAAACGAGATTGCTGTTATAACGAAATGCGAAATGACCAATTCTTTTCACAGCGTCGGACAGCTGCAAATGACCACTCAGACCTTGTCCGAAATGATGCTCGTTGACCATATGCCTATCGTAGCCGGAGGAATACCAAATATCGCTCTCTACGGTAATCGTATTGGTCAATTCATAGCGTGCCGTGGTTTCGTTGAAGGCATAATCCTGTATCAACGTGATACTGTGCGGCAAATTGATTTCTTCAAGGCAAGCAATTGAGTCAAAGGCATGCTTTCCAACGGTTGTAATGCCCTCATGTACCGTCACCCTTTCAAGGCTTTCGGGTACATAAGTGGCGTTCGCCTCATAGCCGCCTGCGCCGAAAATATAGCCAAACCAAGTGATTTGGGGATCCTCAAAGGACGCACCGATAAAGGGGACGGTGATCTCGGTCAGCTCATTGCATCCTGCAAATGCGCCAAGGCCGATCATCAGATCGTATGCGTTGGCATCCGAAATGATCACCTCTGTCAAGCGGTTGCCTTGGAATGCGTAATTGCCGATGTCCACCAAGCTATCGGGCATGGTAAGCACGCCCTCAATGCCCGTATAGGCAAAGGCGTAATCGTAGATACTCTTCAGATTGGTGGATGCGGAAACGGGAATTTCATCCAGGCCGCCGCAGCCGTAAAAGGCAAATTCCGCAATTTCCTTGATGGTGTCGGGCAGCGTGACATCGGTCAGATTGCGGCAGCCGTAGAATGCGCCCTCATACACGCCCGTCAGCTGATTATCTTTTGCAAAGGTCACGCGCGTCAGATTCTCGCACATTGCAAAGGCGTAATAGTCAATGGTGACAACGCTTGCAGGAACGTGCATTTGCGTGATCTGCGAATGATAGAATGCGCGATATCCGAACGACAGGATATTGGCATCGGCCGAGAAGGTAATATTGGTCAGCTTACTGTCCTCGAAAGCACCGAAGCCGATGATCTCCACGCTGCCCGGAACAAGCAGCGTGCCTTCCCTGCCCGCAGGACAGACGATCAGCTTTCTGCCGTCCTTGGAAAGCAGCAGGCCGTCCTCGGCACGGTAGACTTGGTTGGACGCATCCACAGAAATGCTTTGCAGATTCGGCAATGCGACAAAGGCGTACTCACCGATATAGGCCACGTTTTCAGGGATATGCAGCGAGGTAAGCCCCGCGTGATAAAACGCGTTGCTCATGATCACAAGCTCTGCTGCGCCGCCAAACGCAACGGTTTTGAGCTGCGCGGTCTCGCGGAATGCACTTGCCCCGATCTCATTGACCGTATCGGGCAAGGTCAGCGAGGTGATCTTTGTATAGGCAAAGGCTTCATCGGAAATCTTGGTAAGGCCAATCCCCGAAGCAAAGGTCAAGGAGGAGATGCCGCTGTTCTTAAAGGCGGCACTACCCAGCGAAGTAAGGCTTGCGGGCAGCGTTACGCTCTGCAGCTGCTTTGTATTTTCAAATGCCGAGCGTTCGATCACGCCAAGACTTGCATCGTTGGCAAAGCGCAACGTCTGCAAGGGTGTGTCTGCAAAGGCGGAGCGTCCGATAAACTGCACGCTTGCGGGAATGGACACAGACGTGATCGCCGAGCGATAAAAGGCCTTGGCCTGAATGGTTGTCAAGGTATCCGGCAACTCGATGCTCTGCACAGAAGAATTTTCAAATGCAGCACCACCGATATTGACGATCTTGCCACCAAGATCCAGCGCGGTCAGATCCACGTGCGAGGCTGTGCCGTTGTATGCCACGATG
>JAZUSJ010000013.1:0-3009 GCA_045606685.1 Eubacteriales bacterium | reverse complement strand
ATCATAGATGCGATGGGTTCGTTCAGACTTCATTGTAGATCCGCTTCATATTGGCAAAGGAGACCTGTGTGCCGTATTCGCACTCCTCCATGCCCTCGTATTCAAGGTAGATATCACCATCGAAGGACGACGACTTGATGGTGCGCATGACATCCCAGATGTCAATATCTCCTTGTGCGAGAATAGAGCCGCGCAAAAATGTACCGTTGACCGAGCGGAACCACGAATTCTCACAGTTAAATTCCGCAGCACCGCCGGGATCTCTGTGAGCGGGACGCACGTAAAAATCCTTCATGTGAATGGTCTTGGCAAACGGGATCATATTTTTGACGGCAATCTCGGGGATATCGTCCACGCAGGTGTAGTTGCCTACGTCCAACTGATGCCCGAAATTGTCACGTTTCACACCCGTCATGATCTGGCGCACACGCTCCGAGCCGTTGGCATGGAAGCCGTGATTTTCAAGCAACACGGTAATGCCCAAAGGCTTTGCATAGTCGCAAAGCTGCTCGTAGGTAGGGGCGATCAGTGATCGCCAGCGCCTACGGCAACTATTCAAAAAAACGATCAAGGACGGTATCCAAGCGATACTGTCCTTGATTTTTGGGAATTTCACCGCTTATTTCGCATCCCCATGGGCGTTGGCTTTTTTATTCCTTGTTTTTTATTTTTTCGTTGTTTTCACTCAGGTCAAAATCAGCCTTACCTCTACACCAATATCTCATATAAAAGCTCTTTTTCACGTTCGGAATAGAATTCCGAGGAATCAATCAGATCTTTGACCGCATAATAATCGGAATTTTTGAACAGATCCTCACCATGCTCGCGGCTGACTTCGGCAAGACAAGTCAAAAGCTCTTCAAGATGGGTTTCGGATTCCGTGATCCTGTACGTTTCTTTCCCGTACACAAAATCAAATTGCAGTTGGTGCTTGCGACTTTGTACAGCTCCGTACACTAAATATACGGAGATATTGATCTGATCTGCCTGCTCCAAGGGCATTTCCTTCGTTACAACGTTAAAACCATTATACTGTCGGAGCACACTGTCCGATCGTACCGTTTCCCTGTCCATCCAGGAAAAGCCCATGACTCCCGCTATGATGAAAAGAGCCAACAGCCATGTGCCGAATCTTTTGATCAGTGTCTTTTTCTTTTCTTCGCTCATTTCCGAAAAGAAACGCTTGGAAAACAGCGGAGCACTCTCTATGACATACTTGCTTGCATCAAGTGGGTGCTTTCTACTTCCAAACAACGGTATGACGTCACTGTACATGCTCACATAGGAAAGCGGCACGAAAAAGGCAACTGCGACAAACAGTCCGGCAAACATCATTTCCCAAACCTTATACGTGGCGGCCACAACAGCAGGATCGATAAAACCCAGTTTTCGAGGCAGCCATACGCCAAGCAAAATGAGCCCGGCTAAATTTGCTATGATAAGTAACACCTTGACTGCACCGTAAATTGCCTTATCCAACGTGGATAGCGGTACAGTTTTTTTCTTCTTTTTGGCCATAGCGTTCTCCTTCTATTTGATAAATAGCTCTGATGATTGATAAACGTGGTTCGCTTATTTTACCATACCGTATCCGCCCGCATACTTGCTGACCTCGGAGGCAACCACAAACACCTTGTTATCGCAGCACTTGCGGATCTCTCCCAGCACGCGCTTGGTGCGCTTTCTGGGCAGCACGATAAAGATCATGTTCATCTTCTCGGTTGCGCCGTGACCGGGCAACACGGTATAGCCAAGGTCGTTTTTCTTTAAGTAAGCCGTGATCTTTTCGGTGCTTTCATCGCTTGCGATCAGCTCCAGGTTGGAGGTGCCGAGTGCGATCTTTCCCTCGATGGTTGAGCCCAAGAACAAGCCCGTGGCGTAGCCTGCGCAATAAAAGACCAGGCGCAAGGGGTTATCGCCCAGCGTGCCAATAACACCGGACACGACAAGTCCCCAGATGATGCATTCCACAAAGCCCAGTCCCGCAGCCTTGAGCCTTTGCCCTTTGACCATCATGCAGGTTTTGAGCGACTGGATGGTGATCTCCAGAATCTTTGCCGCACAGATCAGAAAACAGACTAAAATGGGGTGGATCCCCTCAAGCATAGCCAAAAATTCAGACATATTTATCTCCTTTTAATTCAATCAAGTTCAATCAAGGTAGCACGGCAGGGTGCGCCGTCCGCAGAGCCTAAGTTGATGGGCGCGGCATGCAGCAAATACGTGCCTTCCGGTACGTGTGAAAGGCATATGCCCTCCAGCAGCACGACATTCGCGCCAAGCAGCGCAAGATGCACCGCCATGGGTGCTGTTTCGGGGCCAACCGTTTGCGATTCGTTGCCAAACAGATCAAGCCCTGCTGCAGCCAACACAAGGGCAGCCTCAAGCGTGAGCGTTGCATTCCCCTTGATCAGCAGCTTTTTGATATTTCCCGCCATTTCCAGCATGCGATGCGCGGCGGACGCGGTGATATCGCCCGCGTGCGAGATCACGATCGCCTTGCCGATCAGCGCGTCAAGAGGCAGAGCGTCCACGGTCTTGCCGCCCGCGATAAAATGCGCGGGTGCATCGATATGCGTGCCGTTGTGCGCACACATGGAAAATGCGGTCAGATTGCAAACGTCGCCCGCGTCAAGGCTTGCAAGCACCTCGCGCGCAGGCGCGGGATCGCCCGGGTAGACCGCACAGGTAAAGATCTCTTGGGAAATGTCGTAAAGCTTCATGCTACTCCCCTTTTTGCTGTTTTTTTCATTATACCAAAAATTTCCGACAAAATCAAGAGCGAGGTGGAATCTTTTGAGAAGTGTCATTTATCAAATATCCGTTCGAGTAAAAGAGCGTCCGTGTGGTAAACCTCATCCACCGCAATCGCTTCTCTTTTTTCACCTCGTACCTCGGTGAAAATTCGCTCCGCTGCGGTCCCCCTTCCCCCCCCGGGAAGGCTTTATAAAATGCATCCGTCTTGTTCAATCTTCCCGCAAGGGACACCAAGTCCGAGGCCAAGCGGGC
>JAZUSJ010000012.1:0-5453 GCA_045606685.1 Eubacteriales bacterium | reverse complement strand
CCCCTATGCGGCGCTGCGCCAATCTCAAAGCACCCCCGTCTGCGACTGCCGCCCCGACGTCCCGGTCATGAACCCCGCCCCCGAGCGCCCCGGCCATCCCACCTGCCTTGACGGTTATCATCTTGCTATGGTCTACGCGCCCACGCAAGCCTTTGACCAACTCTACGATTGCGAGCAATGGTTGGATAAGGGTACCATCTTCAAAGCACTTGACTTCCCCTTCAAGGGCTCGCGGAAAGGACGGTAACGGTATGGAACAGACGCAAAGCAGAGATTGCAAAACACTTTACGCACGGCTGCAAAAGCTGGATTTCGCCATTGTGGAGCTGGCACTTTACCTGGACAGCTATCCCGATAACGCAGCCGCGTTGGACTATTACCGGCGGCTGATCGCCGAGCGCGAAACGGTCGCGCAGGCCTATCAGCAGGGCTGCGGTCCCATGACCATTATGGATAACAAGAACCCCGCCCTCTGGGAATGGGGACAGAGCCCTTGGCCCTGGCAAAACGACATGTAAGGATGGTGCATTATGTGGATCTATGAAAGAAAGCTGCAATACCCCGTCAATATCAAAACCCCTAATCCTAAGCTCGCCACCGCCATTATCACGCAGCTGGGCGGCCCCGACGGTGAGCTGGGCGCATCGCTCCGCTATCTCAATCAGCGATACAGCATGCCCGACAAGGAGATCATCGGCACGCTGACCGATATCGGCACCGAGGAGCTGGCGCATATGGAAATGATCGCGTCTATCGTGTATCAGCTGACGCGCAACCTCTCGGAAAAGGAGATCAACGAAAGCCCCTTCGCCTCCTATTTTGTGGATCATACCACAGGCATCTACCCCGTCAGCGCGGCAGGCGTTCCCTTTGATACCAAATATCTGGCAGTCAAGGGCGATCCCATCACAGACCTCAACGAGGATCTGGCGGCCGAGCAAAAGGCGCGCACGACCTATGACAACATCCTGCGCCTTGCCGACGATCCCGATGTCAAGGACGTCATCCGCTTCTTGCGCCAGCGCGAGCTTGTGCATTACCAGCGCTTTGCCGAAGCGCTGAATAAAACGCGCGATCGCCTGGACAGCAAGAATTACTACGCCTATAACCCTGCGTTTGATAAATAAACGCAGCCTTAACCGCGTAAGCGCGCAAACAAGCGCTTCAACGCGCGAACGCAAAAATAACGCCCCCGAAAGCCCCAAAATTTCCCCACGGCCATGTGCGTCCACGCGCTCCCCCCCCTCCATGGCCGTGCAAATGCAAAAATAACGCCCCCGAGTCGGGGGCGTTATTGATCTTCATTGTTTCACTGATTCGTTGATTTATTGATCTTTACGGATCAGTCGTTGATTGTTGATCAATCACGAACGGATCATTTATTCTCTTCATCCTGTTGGGCGCGGAAATACATTCTCAAAAGAATGACCAGCACGACAATACCGCCAACGCCAACCACACCGATCGTGATAAAGATTACGGGAATGGGCAGCATCCATGGCGTCTCCTCGTCATCCTCCGTCTCGCTCTCTGCAGGACGCGTGGTTACAGGCGCATCGGTTCCCGATGCGTCAGGCTCTGTCGTGACCACACCGCTCTCCGAAGCATCCGGCTCGGTCGTGACCTCTTCGCTCGCCGAAGCATCGGGCTCGGTCGTCTCCTCACCGCTCTCGGAATCATCAAACTCGGTTGTTGCTTGCTCACTCTCCGAGGTATCCGATTCGCTTTCGGGCTCGGTCGTGACCTCTTCCGTGCTTGTCTCAGGTTCCGGCTCGGTCGTGACCTCTTCCGTGCTTGGCTCTGTTTCTGCAGGCTCGGTGGTTTCGTCAGCCGCAGTGGTGTCGAATTTATCAACCTCTCCAAAATTAAAGTCATCCGCATTTGCGGGCACAATCAAGAGACAGCACAGTGCCACTGTAAGCAAGATCCATATTGTCTTTTTCATAAATACCTCACTCTACGGGCACGACCGGCAAGCCGTCCTCGTTGACAATTTTTATATTTCCGCAAACGCGGCAAACGTAAAACAGATATCCGTCCTTCTCGGTCTCGGGAATCTCGGGATAATCGTGCAGGCCTTGCTCGGCAAGCTTTTCCCCGCACTCTGCGCAATACTGCACATGTTGGCAGTCCGCACCGTCAGGCACGTGGTCGTGTGGTGGCGCTTCAGTTCGGCAAGCCACCAGCACGCACGCCATCAGCGCACACAACAACACGGTATTCCTCATTATTCTTGTTCTTTAGGCAGAGGCACAACCGCGTTTCCGGCAGTGCTCTTAATTACTAGGTTGCCACAAACTTCGCATTGATGAATCTCATAACCATCTGTTTCGCCAACCTTCTTTTCCCTATGAGCCCCTAAAGAAGTATCATAAACGGTTTCTACATAATTACAGCCATCAATATCACATTGCTTTCTTTCATAGCCATATTCCACACAGGTGGAATCCTTGCGTTCAATAAGCTTGATTGGATTATGTGTTGTATGACCGCTGTTGTCTCCGCCGCTACTACCATTTGTTGCTCCGCCGGGAATCGGCCTGATGATCACATCATCAACTAAATATTCACCATACATGGTATAATCACCGACAGTTTCGTAAATCTCGTCCTTATCTGTACCCTGATAATAAATCGGCATGCTATTTTCATCCCAACCGATGATCAACTGAATATCTTCCGCACCATCAACGGTAGGAGAAATCACAACCTCCTTTACCTCAACGCCCTTTTCAAGCGCAAACAGCTTCACACGGTACAACACGTTTGAAATATAATCCATATCGGATGCATCATGCGCACGCTCGATGTAAATGGAAAAGCTTACCACAGCAACTGCGGCAAGGATCGCCATGATCGCTATGACGACTATAAGCTCGACCATCGAAAATCCTTTATTATTTTTCATAAAAAACCTCTCTTACCCTATCAGGGGCTGTTGCAAGCAACAGCCCCTTTGGTGTTTACTTTGCCAAGTTTTCATTGGAAAGTAGTGATTCATGCTTAATCTTGGGGAGCTCTCAGAGCTTCCAAGGATTCTGCAGCCTCATGAGCCTTCAAAATTCTGAGCAGCATGTTTACATACTGTTCGGTATTATAAGTATTACTGGTAACGGTTTTACCCATGCCACCGACATTCACATCATCTTCAAAGCTCTGAGGACTATACTCATAAACCTGAATTTTTGCGAATCTTTCGATACCGTACTCAATGACATCTCCGTAATAACATGTAGTCTCGCCAGCAATCGTGTATTCAACATAGATTGTAGCGTACTTATCATCCATTTCGTTGATTGTCATGCCCACCGTTGTAGACATGTACGCTGCCTCTACCTTGTCATTATTGTTAGCTTCTTGGCTATAGAACTTAGCGGAACTTCCTTCGCTCTCAACAAACGGCTTACCTCGCTGTTCATCGCTAAGAGCCTCATCGGATACAATTACACCGATCTTAATATCAGCATTATCAGTTGTAACACCGTCAGGTAATGTAACGTTATAGTAATAACGCAACGCAATCGTTGTGCTAAATCCACCTGTTGCACCCTTAAAGTCAGTAACGATGGGCGAACCAATTGCATCCATTTCCTCAATAGATTCGGCTATATTCTTGTATTCTGACAATTGCAACTTAGTAGCTGTCAATCGCTTGTTTTGCTCATTATAATCAGAATCATCACCATGGAAGCAATCCTGAACAGCACCGCCATATCTGAGCATGCTTTCAATCAGCGCCTGTTGTGCTGCCATAACAGCCTCGGCGCTTTCTCCGTCGCCAACGATATCGGACAACGCATCGGCATACTTAAACAGTACCTGATTTATTTGTCGCGCATAATCGCCTACTCCGATAGAAATGTAAGTGTCGTCCTCTGCAATGTCGGATGCAGTAAATGCAAATCTGTACATGTAGATTTTTTGGTATGCTTGCTCATTCGTAAACTCAAATATCGCGCCAACTGTTTTTCCCGCACGCTTTACAACAGGAGTGGTAAATTGGCCATGAGCATCGGTGTATACAAACAAGGTTGCATACATGATGATGCCTTGCGCTTCATCCTCCGCGTTCATTGCACCGTATTCCACGCTGAGCTGAAGCGATTCGGTCTTAAAGCCAATCACTTGGTATACAGCCGTATAGGTTACATCAGCAGTAGCGATAGCCTCGGTCACATATGCACCGGACGTATCACCCAACAATGCCCAGCCTAGGAACTCCAATTCAAAACTGTAGCTTTCCGTAATGGTTTCAGGGAATACAATTGATTCGCCATTCTTGTAGATTTGGGTAGTTACTGCTCCGTAATAATCAACAAATGTAATCGTGAAGTTCATCTGTCTGCCACACTTGTCGCAAGCATTATCAATGGGATCAATATCCTTATGCACACCCGTTGCGGGAACAGGTTCTGTGTAACTGTCGTTGCAACTCATACACGTAAATGTCTTAACACCAGCTTCAATACATGTAGGAGGTGTTGTTACCAAAGATCCATAGGAATGTTCCAGTTTGCTTCCCTCAATTGTAACGGTATCGGCAGCATCACAATTGTCGCACTTGGCCGTTTTTGTACCATCCTCTTCACAGGTGGCATCATTATTGTTCACGTAGTGCGTAAAGCTATGAGGCAATGCTTTGATCACCCAAGAATTTCCTTCTATCTTCTTGGTGCAATCCTCGTCGCTGAAATATTTTTCACAATCGGAGCAATACCAGTATGCACTGTTACCTTCCTTTGTGCAGGTAGGATCTGTTGCCTCAGTTTTCGTCTTATTGATGTGATCGCAAATCACTTCGCGGCACACATCGCAAACGCCCTTGTCATCATCGTTATCAGTATGATCTGCATAATACTTGCTTTGCGTTGTATAGTCACAACGCGAGCAAGTCACGTATGCATCCCAACCTTCTTCGATACAGGTTGCAGCTTTTGCATCGTGAGAAATCGGATCGTGACCAAGCTTACTATCAACATCGGTTCGGGTATCGGTCACATCACAGCGTTCGCACTTAGCGGTCTTAGTGCCATCAGTCGTGCAAGTTGCATCATTATTACTTACATAACTCTTGAATTCGTGGCCAAGTTCACTGCCCTCTTCAGGAATAGTATCGGTTGCATCGCAATCGTCGCACTTTGCAGTTTGTGTGCCATCAGCGAGACAGGTTGCATTGCCATCGCTCACATAATTTGTGAAAGTGTGATTGCCAGTGGCAGGTACGGTTGTTGTACCGCGGACAACCTCTTCACCACAAACCGAACAGTAGACAACACTATCGTAAGAACCTGCTTTACCGCAAGTTGCCGCTGTTTCGTTTTCTTTCACTGCATCCGCAGGTGTGTGAGTACTAGTAGCGGGAACTACGATGGTTTCACGGCTGAGCTCTGTTCCACAAACAGAACACTTGACAACGCTATCGTAAGAACCTGCAGTACCGCATGTTGCTCCTA
>JAZUSJ010000011.1:0-14061 GCA_045606685.1 Eubacteriales bacterium | reverse complement strand
TTGCTCTTGCATTTTGGGTGTAACTGTGTTATAATAAGCAATAAATACATGAATCTTCGTCAGTCACGCGCCCGTTTATCTGCTATCTGCGGTAAAATAATGCAGAATATTCGAGGCTTGCCCCTCGGGGTGAAGGCGGAGGTGTGAAATCTAAGTGATCCCTAAAGGTTCGTTTTACGTTTCACACCCTCCGCCATAAAACCATAAAACCAAAGGGAGATTCTGATGGAATCTCCCTTTGGTTTTTATCGTGAAAGCACACCGATTTGAATTCCGTAATAGAAAAAACTTTTGTTTTTTTGCAACCGTTGGCTGCCAAAAGGGTACTTTATGAGTGAAGGCGCCATCAAATAAAGAAAGGGGTGAGAGGTATGGATGACCGCAGCATTATTGAGTTATATTTCGCGCGTGACGAGCGGGCGATTTCCGGGACTGCCGAAAGGTACGGCAAGATATGCCACGGCATTGCGTACAATATTCTGGGCGACGAGCAGGATGCCGAGGAGTGCGTCAACGACACGTACGCGGGGCTTTGGAATGCCATTCCACCGGCGCGGCCTGATAATCTGCGCGCATTTGTCTGTCGCGTGACGCGCAATCTGTCACTCAAGCGTTTGCGTGCGCTGACCAGGCAAAAGTGCAGCCGTGAGATGACGGTATCCTTTTCCGAGCTGGAGGAAATATTGCCCGACGAGGCGGTGGATGGGCGCGAGGGCGAGGTTGCGGCGCATGTCAGCGCATTTTTGCGTGAGCAGAGTGAGGATGTGCGCGGTGTATTCATGCGCAAGTATTATTTCTTTGATTCGGTGGAGGCGATCGCCAAGCGTTACGGCTTCAGTCAAAGCAAGGTCAAGAGTATGCTGTTTCACACCCGCAACAAACTCAAGGAATATTTGATCAAGGAGGGAATTACGATATGAAAATACCCAAATTCGTGTATACGCTGGGACAGGTCGACGATGATCTGATCGCGACAGCTGCGGCACCGGATGCATCTGTTGCATCTGTGAGAAAACGTAAGCGTCCGTTTGTCAAATGGGCGATCTTGGCGGCAAGTCTGGTCGTTGTGATCGTGGCAGGGGCGATCGCGCTGCCCATGATGCTTGGCGGTGACGGTGTGTTACCGCAGGGAAACCGCGGCACGGTGGTGTCGCTTGGTGACATTGAGCGTAATTATAAAAAGCAGGACGTGATGCAACCCGAGCTTGCCATCGAATGGGCTGATAAATATTTATCGCCTCATGAAAAGCATTGGCGCATTCTTTGGAATTTCCGCAGCTACGAATCGAGTGACGTGATGCTGCAGCCCGAGCAGCTTGGGGAAAAGCTTGGCAATTATCTGGCTTTCGAGATCCGCAGCATCAAGGAGATCCCTCGGGAGTATGCGATCGCCGTTGGGTATCAGGGGCAATATTACACGTACCGTTGCCACGATGCTTTGGAGGATATCCCCGCAACGCTGGGCGAGCTGTTTGATCGCTACAATCTTGCCGGTGTGCTGGAGCTTGACCGCTTTACTGCGCATGATAAGAGAGAAGAGACGTATTATGCTTTGAGGAATGACGCGTATATCATGGAGGTGCTGGCAGATTGCCGTGATGCCGGGCTGTACGTATCCGAGAATGGCCAAGAGTGGAAGCGGAGCAAGGAATACCTCAGCTTTACCATAACCTCGGATGCGCTGGGGGTTTATAAAAAAGCAATGTATATTACCGAGGACGGCTATTTGTGGACGAATATGTTTGAGTACGCGTATATTTACGAGATCGGCACCGAGGCTGCAGGCAATATCATGGATTATGCGATGGAAAACTCTGCAGAAAAGCCCATGGAACCGTATGAATACAGATTGGCAGGTATACTGACCAAGATCGAGGACGGATATGCGTATATTGATGACAGCATCATGTGTGTGGATCCCGACCAGGGTATGGTTTTCCGTGTGTCTACCGAGGATATCCGCATTGCCAGATGGCTTGAAAAGATGGTCAAGGTCGGAGATTTTGTGGTGGTTGAATTTCGCGGAGGCATCGATGTTGATAACGACAATCTGATTCTGGACGCGCGTTCCATCCAGGCAGCGTCCCTGACAGAGGACGGTGACGCGGTCGTGCCCGAATAAGACGGAATAAGTCAGGCAAGAAATCAAATTTCTTATTGACTTTGGCGCAGTTTTGCCGTATAATAGAGGTAACCCTTGCATAAGTTTCGCGGTTTATGCAGGAAAGGAAGGTTTGATTGTATGGAACTGCAGCACGAGCAAGGTACTGCGAAAAACGGAATCGTTTTGATCAAGTCAAAGATCAGCGCGCTTCACGTGACGTGGCGCGTGTTCAAAATATTACTCTTTTTGGCCGTAAGCAACGCCTTGGGATTTGTATTTTTCGTGATCCCGCTGATCGATCTGATCCCCAACGTGGATTTCCATTGGGTGACGAAAGGGGTAGAGATCTTTTTGGTGTCGTTTGGTTCGGCGGTTTTCCTGGTATCCTGGGGACTCGTATTGTTTTGGACCGTAATACTGTTGATGTACTGCTTTGGACATACCGTGATCACGACAGACGGCATTTACGGCAGGGATAAATATAACAAGTCCTTCGATCTGCCCTTTGATCGCATCCAGAAGTTTGAACGTGACGGTACCAGGATCATTATACAAGCAGACGTGATCGTCAAGAACGGAAACGTAAAGCGTATGGAATACGTCATTCCCATGATCAACTCGGTAAAATTTGAGCAGGCATATCTGAACCGTTGAGATACGCTTATTTGAAAGTGAATGAATCAATCCCGACAGACTCATTGAAGGATCTGTCGGGATTTTGCTTGTTATATCAGCAGGCCGTCTGCCTCGGTCAGCGTGCCGTTTTGATACAGCACGGTCTTGACCTCGTATGGCGTGTAGGTCAAGGGGAGGGATGCGTCACACAGCGTCAGCGTTGCCTCTCTTGCGTCGGGCGTGTTATTGAACAGGCGCAGAATGTAGGTATCCTTGGTGCCGTCCGCACGCTTGAGCGTGATCAGGCTGACTGCGTCGTCGCCAAGCTCGATCGAGAAGGGCTTGGTTGCAGGATGTGCGCTGCCCGTGGGGAAGGTGTTGAGCACGTAAGGCTTGTGGTTAAAGCGCTGCGCTGCATTTTCCAGCTGTTTGCGAGCAAATACGCCAAGGCGGAAGGAATAGGAGCTTTCCCCCTGGTCGATCTTTTTGATAAAGCGGTCGGTTGGGATGATCTCTCTGCCCGGGATCGGATGTGCGCAATAGCTGACACCGCGCACCAGCGAGAGATAGAGCGCACCGTTCTCAAAGTGGCTGCCGTACAGGCAGTTATTCAGCACGGCGGTGCAAAGATTGTTCTCGTGCTGCATGGCGATAAAGCGCTGTGAAACGTTCTCTCTTGCATCCGTATAAAGCGGTTCCGTACCAAACGCGGTCTGCCCCAGCAGCTCGCCTTGGTTGACAAAGGGAATTTTGAGCTTGACAAAGCGGTCGATATCGCCAAGGAACAGCGTGACGTCCACGTCAACGAGATCGTTGTTCTTATAGATCTTGTAAAGCACGCGTGCGCGCGTATTTTCGCAGGAGAAGAGTGCTTCCACGCCCATGTAAATATCACCATCCTCAATGACCGAGATGGGCGCAAGGCCTGCAAATACACCGTCCGGCTTTTGCATCAGCGTAAAGGGACGCTCACCTGTGCCGAGCCTTGGCAGCTGGAAGGGAAGCATTGCCCAGGGATCGGGGTTGTCGTCAAACATGCAGAGCGAGAAGCCGTCCCTGACGTATTCCACACCGTCCAGAGCAAAGGAGGAAAGAAGCCCTGTTGCGCGGTCAATGCCCACGCGCTTGTGGCCGTTATCAAAGATCAGATCGTCCGTGCGCTTTACAGGCGCGCGCTCCGTGACCTTGGCGTACGCCCCGTAGCGGCGCATGCTCATGGGCGGCACGTCGGCCATAAAGGTGACTCTCTTGCGCCAGTCGAGGTTGAGATTGCTCTCTTCCTTGACGCGCTGGGAGGGAATTGGGTTGCCCGATTCGTCCTTGACGTAGATTTCGGTGACCGAGTCTGTCCAGTTCTGATCAGCCAGCATCAGCTCAAATTCCACGTTCTCTCGCACGTGCTGTGCAGTGGGGTTATATACCAAAATGGGATATTCGCCCTCGGCAGCCACGCGCTGATCGAGTGCCATGGCAAAAAAGGCGCGCATTTTGAGGCGTTCTGCCTCCAAAAGGCCGTGATCAAGCAGCTTCAGGCCGTTGTCCTCGCCCGACTGAATGCAGGAGCCGGGAAGCACGTCGTGAAATTCTGCGCCCAGCAGATCCTCGGTAATCTCGTGCAGCTTTTGCTCGGGGTACTCGGAAAGCGCACCTGAAATACAGGCCGCGGAAAGCATTTTTTCGGCCACGTAAAGCTCGTTTTCCAACATGACGTGCTTGCGCTTGATCTTGCCCATCGAGGTGTAGCAGCCGGGCATGGAAATGCGCAGCGACTGCGCAAGGGTGCATTTGGGATCAATGCTTGCGAAGAATTGCTCGGGGGTGGAGTGGATCAGATGCACGCCATCGCCCTTTTGCATATAGTCATGAATGTCGGCAAGATCCTTGCGTGAAGGGCCGCCGCCGTGATTGCCCACACCCCACAAAACGCAGACCGTATCCTCGGGCTGTGCGTTTGCCTTGGAAAGGATGGCGTCAAGAGATTTGCCCATGGGTGTGCTGTAGCCGCCGTCGTATGCACGCATGACCTTGATGCGCGAACCGTCAAAGCCTTCCCAGATAAACTGTCTTTGATCGGGCGGGCAAGCGTTGGGATCGGGACGGCAGCAGATATAGCTGTCCTGACCGCACTTGGCAATGATCTGCACCAGCCCGCGGCTGTGACCGAACGAGTCAAAATTGATGGCGGTGGTGGGGAAGGTGCCGAAGCGGTCAAGGAAGTAGCGCTTGCCCTCCAGGATCTGTCGCGTCAGGCTCTCACCGCTGGGCATGTTGCAGTCGGGCTGCAGATACCAGCCGCCCATGATGTGCCATTTGCCGGCCTTGACCAGCGCGCGGATCTCCTCAAACAGCGCAGGATCGTATTCCTCCACGTATTTATAGATGGTTGCCTCGTTGTGGCAGAAAATATAATCAAACTCACCTGCCAGATTGACAGCCGAACGGAAGGTGGAAAGCACGCAGCCCACGCCCTCCTGCCAGTCCCATTGCCAGATGGGATCTATGTGCGCGTTACAGATCAGATGGACTTCTTTCATACATAACTCCTTTCGGATCACTTTTCTTTATTATACACGATAAATGCAAAAATGGCAAGGGCTGTTTCACATATTCGGGTATAATTGGGCAGGCGCGGTGAAACCAAAAGCCTTGCCCCGCTGGGGAAGGGGGACCGCAGAGCGAGCCTGCGAGCGGGCGGTGGATGAGGTCCCCATAAAACCGCGCGAAACGATTTTGAACAATCCTGCCCATAGGATATGGAAACACAGCCTCCCCTCGGGGGAGAAGTCGCGGAACACGACGAGGGGTGTTTTCCGAAAAAAACGGAGCGATGAAACTTTGGCACAGTTCATCCTTCGGTGACTTCTTTCCTGTTTAGCAAAAATTCTGATCGGTACAATCCCCCCTCTGGCGCTTCACGCCCTCTCCCCAAAGGGAGAAAGGGATTCCTTGCCCTATGGGAAAGACGACTTAAAATCGTTCAGAGCGGTTTTATGGGGACCTCATCTGTCGCCTTCGGCGCCACCGTCTCGCTGCGGCTCGGTCACACTCGCGTTCTGACATGCCACCAGGCATGTCATTCATTACGCTCGTGCCGCTTCGCTACCCAGCGGGGCAAGGCTTTTTGTATCACCGCGCCTGCATGACGGCAATTATCAAATTATTTGCTCCAATATATCGATCAATTCATTCCAATTTTGAATGTGCAAATATTCAAAATCAATTTCCAAATTGTCATTCTGATGCGGAAAAGGATTGGTACAGTCAACAGTCATTCCTTGATATAAAACAGGAAACATCCCAACATTTTTTGCACCTTGAACGTCAGCAGCTATACTATCTCCGCAATACCACACTTTATCAGCTGACAAGCCTGATTTTTGTAATGCAATATCAAACATCAGTCTATGCGGCTTTCTGAAGATGTAATCACTTGATACTAAAACAAATTCGAACTGGTTTCTTGGAAGAAGTCTGTCAAACAAACCTTTCAAGGCATTGCCCGAAAAACAATTATTGCTTATTACGCCTGTCCTGATTCCTTTTGCATTGAGATAATCCAGTATTTTATCAGCATAAGGCATTATGGCACCTTGCGATATCCCGTTCATAATGATCTCTTCTGCCTCTTCTATTGATACAGACAACGAAATATCCATACATTCCATTGCCAATTTCAAAAAATTCTGCTCATGAATTTCGATGATATTTCCTCGTTCCGCCTTGATTTTTGCAAATAATTCTATGATGGTTTTATCATATTCCTCAAATGAAATATTGTGTGGATTTCTGCTTATATATGGGTAAATTGCCTTATTTCCATTTGATGTATTAAAATTCGGTTGATATAGTAATGTGCGTCCATAATCAAAAATAATCATCTCAGGCTTTTGCATTTCAACACCTCATAAATTTTGATTTAGCTGTCTGATGCCCCCCGGGGAGGGAGACTTTTCTTCGGTTCTATGATATCACAAATCGGCAGAGAAAACAAGTTCTCTGCCGATTTTTCACTGATGCAGCGCAGGTATATGTTACATCATCCCTCCGGTCTTTTCCAGCGCGGCACGGGCTTGCGCCATGACCAGCTTATAGTAAATGCCTTGCTTTTCCAAAAGCTCAACGTGCGTGCCGCACTCGGCAACCTCACCGTGGTCAATGACTAAGATGCGGTCTGCATTGCGTAGCGTGGAAAGACGGTGCGCGATGGCAAACACCGTGCGGTTTTCTGTCATGCCATCAATGGCGTCCTGGATCAGCTTTTCGGTTTCCGTGTCCAAAGCGGCGGTCGCTTCGTCCAGAATCAGGATCTTGGGGTTGTGGATCAGCGCACGGGCAATGGCAACGCGCTGTCTCTCACCGCCCGAAAGGGAATAGCCCTTTTCGCCAACCACGGTATTGTAGCCCTGCGGCAGCGACATGATAAAATCATGCGCATTTGCTGCACGTGCGGCTGCGATGACCTCGGCGTTGGTGGCATGGGGCTTTGCATAGCGGATATTGTCGCGCACCGTACCCGAAAACAGGTGCGTTTCCTGCAGTACAACGCCCATCTGTGAGCGCAGCGAGGCTTGCTCTATGTCCTTGGCGTTGATGCCGTCGAATTCGATGCAGCCCTCGGCAGGATCGTAAAGGCGCATGATCAGATTGATCAGCGTGGATTTGCCGCAGCCCGAGTGTCCCACAATGCCGATCATCTCGCCCGGCTGTACCTCCAAGGATACGTCCTTGAGTACGGGCGTTGCGCTTTCGTAGCCAAAGGTGACGTGCTTGACGCTGACCGCGCCCTTGAGCTTGACGTGCAGGGGCTGGTTGACGTCCGCGATCTCGGGCTCCTCTTCCATGATCTCCATGATCTTGCCAAACGAGGTCATGAATTCCGAAATGTTACGGGGAATGGTGGTGATCTGCATCAAGGGGGCATAGATGATGCTTGTATAGGTGTTGAAGCGGTTGAGCGTACCCACGCCCAATGCTCCGCGGAACAAAAGCAGGTTGCCGTGCCACAGGATCAGGTAGCTGCCAAGGCGCAGAACAAAGCCTAAGATGGGGAACACAAGGTCGAACAGCCGCGCGTTGGAAAGATTTTGCTGCGCCTGCTTTTCGGTGCAATCCGCAAAGGTATCGATCGCGCTTTGCTCGCGTCCGTAGGTCTTGACCACGCGAATGCCGCTTAAAGTATCCTGCAGCGTCAGATTGGTGCGTCTGCCAAGCATCCATGCGCGGCGATTGCGCAGCTTCATTTTGCTGCGGAATTTCCAGATCGCAAACAGCACGATAGGCAAGGGCAGGAAAATGTAGAGCGCCAGCATGGGAACACCCAGCGTAAAGCTCATGGTGACGATCAGCACAAAGCCCACGATAAACGAAACAAATTGCGCAAAGTAGGTGGGCAGCAGATGCACCACGAAGTTTTGCACCACGTTGACGTCGTTGTTGATACGTCCCATCAGGTCACCCGTGGATTTTTTCTGCACGGAGGCCATGGACAGCATCTGGATCTTTTCAAACAGCAGCGTGCGCAGCATGCGCGTAAAGCGCGCGCCCGTGACGGCGGAAATGCGGCTTTGTACGATATTGAGAATGCGGTGAAGCACGTCAATGGAAACGATCGCGCCCGAAACCAGGAGGAACATCCAAAGCCAATCCTGCCAGTTGTCCATGGAAAGCGGATGCTCGGCAAGAATGTAGTCGTTGATCAGGATTTCCTGGAACAGGGGAGCGATAAAGGTCAGGCAAAGTGCCACGGCAGCCGTCAGCAGCGGTGCCATGATCCAGATGCGCATCCCCTTGGTCATGCGCCAGAGCGTGGTGTATATCTTCTTTTTGTCCTGGCAGTAGGGGCAGAGCTGGGTGTTGCGGATGTAAGGCCTGCCGCATTTGGGGCAGTAGCGCTCGGGCTCGTCGCTGGTGGGGAGATTTTCGGTCTGCCCTGCGGCAACCATGTCGCAGGCGTGCGCCAGGATGGTGTAGCGTATCAGACTTTTGCCCGTGGAAAAGCGACAGAGCAAAAGGGAATTGCCGTCCAGCTTTCCGTAAAAGGCGGCACAGCCGTACAGGTGCTCCACACTAAACTCGCTCATGCGGCGCACATCCCATTTTTCGATCAACGCGCCGTCACACAGCTTGTAAAGATGCGTGGGAGTCAGCACCATATAGCCGTCCACCATGCGATGCTCCTCATATTCATAAGGAATGCAGTAAAGGATGCGCTCTCCCTTGCCGCCTGCTGCGTCGAATGCTGCGCGGTCAGCGGCCTTGAGATCGTAAATCAGTTTCATAGGAAACCTCCATCAGAGATAGATCTCTATCTTCTTTCGGCTGGCGTTATCCAGCGCCTCGGAATTGGGAATGCAGAAGCAGTTTCCGTCAATGTCGTACATGAACACGCGGCCATCCTCCAAGGTGCGGAAGCTGCTTGTGGGGTTGGACATGATGAATTCCGAGCGGCCTGCATCGGTGGTGACGTCAAAATACAGGTAGCCGAATTTTTCGTGCAGGGAGTGGATCTTTTTGATCTCGGGTGTAAAGTAGCGGCGATCCAGTTCCTCCAGGATCAAGGTCTGCGCTTGCTCGTCAAAGTCGGCCAGGCGTTCGATCATGCCGATCTCCTCGCCCTTGCCCTTTTTTCTGGTGTCAGGCTCGCGGATGCAGATATAGAGGTCGGGATCGGTAATGGGGAAGGCACGCACGGGGATCACGCGCTCGAACTTTTCCACCGAGCCATCCTCCAGCGTCAGCGTGAGCGACAAAAGTCCGCCCGCAGAGAGTGAAAATGCAGCGTTTTCGGGTGTCAGCGCAACCGATACGCGCTTATCAAAAAGTGCTTTTTCTTGCATTATATCCTCCTTATTTGCCTTGCATGACCTTGGTCATCTGTTCGTTTTGCAGCGTCCAGAGCTTGTAGTAAACGCCCTCGGCCGCCATCAGCTCCTCCTGCGTACCCATTTCCACCAGCCGACCGTTTTCCATGGCCATGATGTAATTGCAGTTTTTGAGTGTGGAGAGGCGGTGCGCAATGCTGATGCTGGTCTTTCCCTCGATCAGCTGATCGATCGCTTTGCTGATCTGATGCTCGGTTTCGGTATCCATGGCAGCGGTCGCCTCGTCAAGGATGAGAATGGCGGGATCAAGCAAGAGGGCGCGCGCGATCGAAATGCGCTGACGTTCACCACCCGAAAGCGAGCGCGAGCCAATGCCCACCTGCGTTTCGTAGCCCTCGGGAAGCGCCATGATGAAGTCGTGCGCGTTGGCAGCGCGGGCTGCGGCAATGACCTCGGCCATGGTGGCATCGGGTTTGCCGTAACGGATGTTGTCTGCGATCGTGCCGCGGAAGATAAAGATCTCCTGGGATACGATGGCAATGCCGCCGCGCAGCGAGGCCTGCTTGATCTGCTTGATATCCACGCCGTCAATGGTGACGCTGCCGCTGACCACGTCGTACATGCGCGTGATCAGATTGGCAATGGTGGATTTGCCGCTGCCCGTATGTCCGACAAGGCCGATGCGATCCCCCGCGTGAATGGTAAAGGAAACGTCCTTGAGAATGGGACGGTTGGGATTGTAATGAAAGCCCACGTTTTTGAACTCTATGTCGCCCTTGATGTCGTCAAGCGCGATCGCGTCGGGCGCGTCGGTGATGTCGGGAACCATGTCCTGCACCTCAAACATGCGCGTGGCGCTGTTGAGCGTATCGGTCAGCATATTGGTAAATTGCGAGAAAAAGTTAAGCGGGGCGAACACCATGCCCATATAGCTGACGAAGGTGGAAAGCTCACCGTAAGACATATGCTTGCCGATGACCTGTATGCCGCCCACGCCCCAGACCATGTTACCGACCACACCGATGATGAGTGAGATCACGGGGAAGATGGAGAGCGAGATCAGATTGGAGCGCAGATTTGCCTGCATCAGCCTTGTGGAATAGCCGAAGAACTGGTGCGTTTCATTGTCCTCCTTGGCAAAGGCCTTGACCACGCGGATGCCCGAGAGAGAATCGTTGAGCACGCCGGTCAGTGAGGAGGAGGCGCGCCACGCGCGGGAAAAGGAACGCCACAGATGGGGCAGACGGTATTTGAAGATCAGCACGATAAAGGGAACAGGGGCAAGGATCATGAGTGTCAACCAGGGATTGATGATCATCAGCACGACGGTAAGGCCGATGAATTGCAGACCGTGTACGATCAGATAGGGAACGCCGTTGATAAAGAAATTACGCACCTTTTCGGCATCGTAATTGACGCGGTTGATCAGTCTGCCCGTGGGCTGGGAGTTGAAATAGGAGAGCGAGAGGCGGTTCATGGCGCGGAAGATATCGTTCTTCATGCGCTTGGTCACCTGTGTGGACATATATGCGTTTGCGCGGTTCTGCACAATGCTGACAGCCAAAGACAGCACGGCAAGCCCCACGATCACACCTACCAGAATGTATACGTATTTTTCCTCGCGCAGATCTCCCGTGGAGGAAATGACGCGGTCGTAAAGGATCTGACCGCTGATGACGGGGGAGATCAGCGAGATGGCGGTAGAGGCAAGCAGACAGACGGTCACGATGGCAAGCTGCGGCTTGAAGGGGGAGAAATAGCCAAGCAAACGGCGCATGGTGCCTTTTTTGTTGGTGCAGGCTTTGCAGATACGGCGCAGCGGATCATCAAAGGGCTTGCCGCATTTGGGGCATTTGGCGTTGAATTGCTCAAAAATGGGATCATCCTCGGCAACGCTTTCGCCGCGTGCAAGTCTTTCCCAGATATTGACAAAGGCGAGCAGCTTGCGCTTGCAGGTGTTGGTGCAAAAGCCTATGACCTCGGCTTGTCCGCGCGCATCGTATTGTGCCTGTAACGCGGCGAATTCCTCATCGGTCATCTCGCCCTGTTCGGGAGGCAGATCGCCTGCCTCGTGCAGAGTGGCGGTCAAGCGGTTGGAGGTGGTGAAATTGTCGATACTCGGCTCGCAAAGCTGAGAAAGGGCAAAGCATTCCACACCCTCTGTGATGCGATACAGCATGCCGTTTTGTGAGCTGATGGCCAGGTAGACTTGTCCGAATTGTGCGTTAAGACCAAGATCCATATAAAAGGCAACGTCGATCTGCTCGGGATCGATCCCCGCGTCCCGCAGAGCCGACAGCGCCTTGTCCGATAGCGTATCAAGCGGTAACATCTGAACACCCCTTTCACAAAAAGAAAATGTTTCAATATACTAACATATCAATAAAAAACTTTCAAGTGAATTCAACCAATGATATCATAAACCGCTCCCAAAAACAACCCTTTTACCAAATTTTGGTTTGGGCTTTAGCGTCAAAATGTGTTTTCCAACGTGTAAAAATATGGGCAATCTGACAAAATCATCTTTCCTTTGGGGGACGTATTGAAAAATGCACAAAAATATGCTATAATAATTATCTCAGTTTTTCGGGGAGGTGACATGCATGATCGGAAATACACCCTTGATCCCACTTGAACGCATGAAGGCGGTGCAGAATTGGCAGGCGGAGGTGCTTGTCAAGTGCGAATGGTGCAACCCTGCAGGCTCGGCAAAGGACAGAGCGGTGCAGTTTATGCTGGACGACGCGCTGGCCAAGGGCTTACTTGCTCCGGGCGGCACGGTGGTGGAATCCACCTCGGGAAACACGGGCATAGCCCTTGCTGCACAAGGCTCGGCACGCGGCTTTTCTGTGGTGATCGTCATGCCGGACAGCATGTCAAAGGAGCGCATTTCGCTCATGCGGGCAAGAGGAGCGCAGGTGGTGCTGACGCCTACGGCGCTTGGTATGCAGGGCGCTGTAAAGGAGGCCGAGCGGATTGTGGAAAGCACGCCCGGGGCTATGATCTTGGGGCAGTTTGACAATCCCGCCAATGCCCTGGCGCATTATGCCACCACCGGTCCCGAGCTGCTGGCGCAGACGGGCGGAGATCTGGACGTGCTGGTGGCCTGCGTCGGTACGGGCGGTACCATCAGCGGCACGGGCAAGTTCCTCAAGGAGCAGATTCCGGGGCTGCGCGTCGTGGCAGTTGAGCCTGCCGAATCACCGCTGCTTTCGGGCGGTGCTGCGGGGGCGCACGGCATTCAGGGCATCGGTGCCAATTTTATTCCGAGTGTGCTGGATCGCAGCGTGTACGACGAGGTCGTTTGCGTGACCACAAAGCAGGCCAAGGATGCCTGCCGTCTGCTGGGGCGGACAGAGGGATTGCTTGGCGGCATCTCTTCGGGGGCTGCCGTGGCGGCGGCTGACCTGCTTGCGCGCCGTGCAGATATGCAGGGCAAGAGAATTGCCGTGATCTTGCCCGATGGAGGAGAAAGATATTTATCAACGGGGCTTTATGACTGAGTTTTTGTTGAAAAGAGGATAAGGATATGAAAAGAATTGTAACCGTACAGGATATTTCCTGCGTTGGAAAATGCTCGCTGACCGTGGCATTGCCCATTATTTCGGCCATGGGTGTGGAGGCGGCCATTCTGCCAACTGCTGTGCTGTCCACGCATACAGCGTTCAAAAAGGGCTTTACCTTGCATGACCTGACAGGCGAGATCGTGCCTATTACGTCGCATTGGAAGAGCGAGGGGATCGGATTTGACGCGATCTATACGGGATACCTTGCATCGTTTGATCAGATCGATCTGGTCAAGCACATGGCAAAGGATTTCCCCGAGGCGCTTTTGTTCGTGGATCCCGCAATGGGTGACAACGGCAAATTATATTACGGCTTTGACGAAGCCTTTGCCAAGAAAATGGCAGAGCTTTGCGCAGTGGCGGATATCATCGTCCCCAATATGACCGAGGCATCGTTTATGCTGGGTATTCCTTACGTAGCAGAGGGGTATGACGAGGCGTACGTCAAGGATGTGCTGGTCAAGCTTTGCGTCATGGGCGCAAAAAAAGCGGCTCTGACCGGTGTCAGTCTGGATGCGCACACCACGGGTGTCATGGCATATGACAGCGAAACGGGTGAATTTTTCACGTATTACCACGACCGTATCCCCGTGCAGTATCACGGAACGGGCGACGTATTTGCCTCCGCCTGCGTGGGCGCTTTGATGAGAGGAAAGTCACTGGAGCAGGCGCTGGTCATTGCGGCCGATTATACCTGCGAGAGCATTCGCCTGACCGAGGCCGAGCCGAGGCATAACTGGTACGGCGTCAATTTCGAGCAGGCCGTGCCTATGCTGATCGAGAAGCTGAAGTGATAAAAACGCGGACAATGGGACTGCGGAAATAGCGGAATCATTGAATAATACGAAAGCAGAAGCCTTCACATTGATAGACTTCTGCTTTTGTTTTGTCAGGTACGCAGCCGTGCCCGTGTCATCCTGAGCGGAGCGATGCTGCAGGGCAGCGAGCGGAGTCG
>JAZUSJ010000010.1:0-12677 GCA_045606685.1 Eubacteriales bacterium | reverse complement strand
TCCCGACGAATACAGCGATTACAGCTTCTCTCGCGTGATGCCCGACGTTCTGGTTGACATGGTCGTTCAGTCCCGCAGACTTGACAATGACAACCCCGAAAAGTACGGCGTTTCGATCGCTGAGAGACTGACCAACATGGCAGGACAGAAGTCCTCCAACGTAGGTACTCTGCAGAAGGTAGCACAGCTGCTGCACGAGATGGGTACCGACGAGGACGAGATCGCAAAGAACCTGGAGCAGCTCAAGAGCTATATCGGTACTCTGGGTACGTTCCTGTCCAGCGCTAAGACGCAGCCCCTTGAGGTTGACTACTTCGTCATCCGCGGCAGCGAGCAGTACGGCGCAAACGCTTCCGATTATAACTATAAGGTGAAGGCAAACGCAAATATCTTCCAGGCCGCATGGCACGAGATCAAGAGCTTTGTCATGTCCTTCTTCCGTGACTACAACAGCATGGGCTCCATGTCCGTTGTGACCGAGGAGGGCGCAGTTGAGGTCTGGCTGGCTACCGGCCGTGACCAGTCTCAGGTTATCAGAAACCTGATCAACAACGACTTCTCTCCCAACGAGATCACCAACTCCAAGGGCGAATACATCGGCGGTACTGCCGTAGACCTCAAGCTGGTCGCTGCAGGTACGCTGCTGCCCTCGATCCTGGCACAGCAGGGACCTGACGTTTACCTCGGCCTTGGCCAGGGCGACGTCATCAACTACGCGATCCGTTCCGCACTGCTTCCCGTTGACGAAATCGCAAGCAATGTCGGTGAGCAGAAGGTCAAGGACGGCCACCTGGCTACCAACACCGAATGGGTAGACGCGATCAGCAGCTTCAACGATGCTGCAATGCTGGTGCTTGGCGTTGAAAATCCCGACGGTGATATGCACTATTACGGTCTGCCCGAAGCACAGGGCTTTACCATGATGTTCGTTCGTGAGGATATCCTTGCAGAGCTGAACATTCCCGTTCCGGAAACCTGGGACGATATCCTGGCTGCCATCCCCGATCTGCAGGCAAACAACATGATGATCGGTCTTTCTACCGACTACAGCGTGTTCCTGTATCAGGCAGGCGGTGACCTGTATGCCGACGGCGGTATGAGAATCAACCTGGACTCCAAGAAGGGACTTACCTCGTTTGAAAAGATGTGTAACATGTTTACACAGTATAACTTCCCCTACACCTACGACGCAGCAAACCGTTTCAGAACCGGTGAAATGCCCATTCTGATCGCGGACTACGTTGGTATGTACAACCAGCTCAAGGTATTCGCAACCGAAATCGAGGGCTTGTGGAAGTTCTATCCGATGCCCGGTACCATCCGTACCAATGAGGACGGCACGACCTACATCAACAGACAGACCGTATCCTCGGTCAACGCAAGCGTTATCGTAAAGGGCTGCAGCGACGAAACCGGTGCTTGGAACTTTATCAGATGGTTCACCGGCTCGAATTGCCAGCAGGAATACTCCAACGAAATGGTAGCGATCATCGGTCCCGCAGCAAAGTATAACACCGCGAACAGAGAGGCTCTGGAGGAGCTGCCCTGGACTACGGCAGAGCTCAAGCAGATCCAGGCTCAGTTCGAGGACCTTGCATCGGTTCCCAACTACCCCGGTTCTTACATTCTGGGCCGTTACACCCAGTTTGCATTCCTGGCAGCGTACAACGACAATGCCAACCCCTCCGAGGCTCTGATGAGCTATATTACTACCATTAATAAAGAGATCACCAGAAAGCGTAAGGAATTCGGTCTGGAAACTCTTGAGGTAGATGAAACCCTGGCGTCCAAGCGTCTGGAACAGAGTGAGCTGCTGCTGACTCAGTTCGAACAGCTGGATACCGCAGGCAAGTATGCCGAGGTGATCGCTAACGCAAAGGATGCGATCGCACGTGAAAACATGGCTGATATTGCTACTGCATCCGCTGCATTCCAGAAGGTTGCATACGAGATCAGCACAGAGGCAAAGATCCTTGAACAGTTCGAGGCCATCAAGAACGATCCCACCGATCCCTGCTATTCCTATCAGGTATACCTGAAGGCAGAGACTCCCGAGCTGATCGCTTATTGTCTGGCTGACTTCCTTGGCGACGCTTCCGCCGCTTTGGAATCTTATCAGTAATCCCACATCAAATCAAGATCAAGAAAAGGAGAAAAGAGCAAATGTCTAAGAACACAGCAACTAAAAAAGCTACTGCTCGAAAAGACCTTACCAGGACTCAGTGGATCTTGAAGGAGATGTGGCGCAATAAGGTTGCTTACTGTATGGTGGCACCTTACATGATCCTCTTCGCAATGTTCACCGTTATGCCTGTTATTCTGTCTATCGTAGTCAGCTTTACAGACTTCAACTTGCTGGAATGGCCGAACTTCGTATTCCTGGACAACTACATTTCGTTGTTCTTCGATGACGATATCTTCCTCATTGCCTGCAAGAACACGTTGATCTTCGCAATCATCGTAGGACCTGTGTCTTACCTGATGTCCTTCCTTGTCGCGTGGTTCATCAACGAACTGCCCCCCAGAATCAGAGCTATCGTAACTCTGATCTTCTATGCACCCTCCATCGGTGGTAACGTTTACTTGATTTGGGGTACGCTTTTCTCGGCTGACTCCTACGGTTGGGCAAACGCAACGCTGAAAAAATTCGGTATTATCACAAAGGAAATCGCGTTCTTCCAGAATGAAGACTGGGTAATGCCTCTGTGTATCGTCGTAGCGCTGTGGATCTCGCTGGGTACCTCGTTCCTGGCATTCATCGCAGGTCTGCAGGGTATCGACAGAGCACAGTTTGAGGCAGGCGCGGTTGACGGTATCAAAAACCGTTGGCAGGAGCTGTACTACATCACGCTGCCTAACATGAAGCCGCAGCTGATGTTCGGTGCGGTCATGGCGATCACCGGTGCATTCGGCTTCGGCGGCGTCGTTGACAACCTGTGCGGATTCCCCTCGGTTAACTACGCAGCGCACACCATCATGCATCACCTGAATGACTACGGCGGCATGCGTTTTGAGATGGGTTATTCCTCTGCAATCGCGGTCATCCTGTTCATTATCATGGTAGGCGCAAACTCACTTGTAAAGAGAATGCTTTCGAAGGTAGGTACGTAATATGGCAAGACTTAGAACAAGAAAACATAAAGTCGTACTTGCCCGTTCTGCGGGAGGCGACGCAGGTATCACGTTTGTCCTCGTGATTCTCGGTGCATTCATGTTCCTTCCTATGCTTTACGTCCTGATGCAGTCTGTAAAGCCTTTGGATGAGCTTTGGATGTATCCCCCCAGATTTTACGTAATGTCCCCCACACTCGATAACTTCATCGATCTGTTCAACCTGATGAACACCTCTTGGGTTCCGTTCTCCCGTTATATCTTCAACACCGTGTTTACCTCGGTAGCGGGTACGTTCGGACACCTGTTCTTGGCATCTCTTGCAGCATATGCGCTTGCAAAGATCAAGTTCCCGGGCAGAGGCTGGATGTTCCAGGCCGTACAGCTCTCGCTGATGTTCAACGCAACGGTTACCGCAACCGCTTCGTTTATCCTGATGTCCGCTCTGGGCTTCTTAGATACATATTGGGCAATCATCGTGCCCGCATGGTGCTCCTCGCTCGGTCTGTATCTGATGAAGCAGTTCATGGACACCAACGTCAACGACTCGGTGCTTGAATCCGCAAGACTTGACGGCGCAAGCGAGCTTAAGACCTATTGGGTAATCGCAATGCCCATGGTTAAGCCTGCATGGCTGACACTGATCATTTACTCGTTCCAGGGTCTGTGGAATGCAGGTGCTTCGATGTACATTCACTCCGAGCAGCTCAAATCCTTTAACTACGCGATCGGACAGATCACCGCAGGCGGTATCGCCCGTGCAGGTGCATCCGCAGCGTCCACGGTTATTATGATGATGGTACCGATCACGGTATTCGTGGTATCCCAGTCCAACATCATTGAAACCATGGGTTCGTCCGGTATGAAAGACTAAAACAGGAGGTAAGAATCGTGAAAAAGTTTACAACTATTATATGTGTAGTATTCTCTGTAATGATGATTGCTTCCTGCATGATCCTGCCTGCTTCGGCAAGCTCCGCATATCAGACCTACACATACTCCATCGACGGCTACGCACTGTATTCACCTGATGCGTACACCGCTGAAAAGGTCATCGACTCGACCTACATGGGCCTGACCGTCCCGATCGACAACCCCGGTGACCTGATCTGTGACGACCAGAATAACGTATACATTGCGGACACCGCAAACAACCGTATCGTGGTTCTTGACCGTTACTACAAGCTCAAGTTTGAAATTTCCACCTTCCGTAACGGACAGGGCGTCATGGACAGCCTGACCGCTCCCCAGGGTCTGTTCGTTTCCGAAAAGTACATCTGGGTATGCGACACCGGTGCAAACCGTATCGTCGTGTTTGACAGACAGGGCAACTTCGATCGCGTGATCGAGGAGCCCGAAAGCCCGCTGTTTGATGACAACTCGGTATATAAGCCGGTTGCTATCGCAGTTGACAAGTACGAAAAGCTGTACGTAGTATCCTCGACCACCTATCAGGGTATCATCGTGATGACCAGCAGCGGCGAGTTCACCGGCTTTATCGGTGCGCAGGCTGTTACCATTTCTGCATGGGACATCATCTGGAGAAGATTCCAGACCGATGAGCAGAGAGAGAACTCCGAGACCTACGTTGCAACCGAGTACAACAACATCGCACTTTGCGGCGACTTCATTTACGTAACCACCTCCACCATCGATGAAGGCTCGGTTATGGGTACCATCAGAGCCAAGGATAAGACCGGTAAGTACGCACCTGTTAAGCTGCTCAACCAGGCAGGTGACGAGATCATGCGTCGTAACGGCTTCTATCCGCCTTCCGGTGAAATTGACATCTTCGGTGCAAGATCCACCGACGCCAGCAAGGGTATTCCCACCGGCGTTTCCACGCTGATCGACGTAGCCAGCGGTCCCGAGCAGACCTGGTCCATCATCGACGAAAAGCGTAGTAAGATCTACACCTACGACTTTGACGGTAACCTGCTCTTCGCCTTCGGTGATAAGGAAGGTAACATGCTGGGTAACGTTTCCAGCATTGAGGCGATCTGCTATCAGGGCGATACCATGCTGATCCTTGATAAGGATAAGGATACCATCACGGTCTTCGAGCGTACAGAGTACGGTGACGTGCTGCTGGATGCGATCGCGGCTGAGAACCGTCAGGATTACACCGAGGCGATCAACCTGTGGACTGACGTTCTCAAGAGAAACTCCAACTTCGATGCAGCTTACATCGGTATCGGTCAGGCTATGTACCGCCGCGGTGACTTCGAGGAATCCCTTGAATACTTTGAGGCTGCTTACGATACTGCAAACTGGTCTACCTCATATAAGGATATCAGAAAAGACTTCATGGCAGATTACTTCCTGTTCCTCTTGATCGGCATTCTGGCTGCGATCATCGTGCTTGTACTGATCTCCAAGTACATCACCAAGGTCAACAAGAGAATCAAGAAGGTCGATCAAAGACGTACCTACTGGGAAGAGCTGCTGTATGCGTTCTACGTCATGCTGCATCCGTTTGATGGCTTCTGGGACCTCAAGCACGAGCGTCGCGGTTCGCTGCGCGGTGCGTTGACCATCAACCTGATCGTCATTCTGACCTTCTTCTACCAGTCGATCGGTCAGGGCTACCTGCTCAATCCCGATGGCGTTTATTCCACCATCTGGTCACAGGCAATTTCCGTTCTGGTACCTCTGTTCCTGTTCATCACCGCAAACTGGTGCTTGACCACTCTGTTTGAGGGTGAAGGCAGCTTCAAGGATATCTACATCGCATGCTCTTACAGTATGATGCCTATCCCGCTGCTTGTCATTCCCGCAACCATTTATTCCAACTTTGCAATTGCAACCGAGATCGAAATTCTCACGCTGCTGACCACCATCGCATTTTTGTGGATGGGCGTACTGATCTTCTTCGGCACGCAGGTCACACACGACTACTCCATCTTGAAGAACACCATTACCATTCTGGGTACGGTGCTCGGCATGGTATTTATCATGTTCATCGCGATCCTGTTCTCCACGCTCGTCGGCAAGCTGGTATCCTTGGGAACCAACATCGTCACCGAGCTGCAGTACCGCATATAACGCTACAGATAGGAGGGAAAGGTAATTTATATGAAAATTCAAACAAAATTTATCTCTTTACTCTTAGCTGTGCTGATGATGCTGGGATCCATGACCGCGCTGTCTGTCGTCAACGCATCTGCTGCTGAGACAGGCACGACCGACGGTACCACTTCCACCGACAAGAAAGAAGAGGAAGAAGAGACCATCGATTACACCACACAGGTATACACCAATCCCCAGGAAAAGCTCGCTACCATGGATCTGTATCTGACCAAGGGCAACTACGAGCTGTACGTTGATACGTTCTCGGGTGAGGTTGCATACGTTAACACCAAAACAGGCGAGATCCTGTTCACCAACCCCTATGACGTCGGTACCTCCACGCTGGGCTCTGAAAAGACCAAGCAGGAGCTGCTCTCGCAGATCATCATTCAGTATACCGACAACAATACGTCCCCCGTCTTCGTGAGCTACGAAATGGCAGCTCTGAAGGATCAGATCACAGTCAAGAGAATCAAGAACGGTATCCGCGTACAGTATACGCTGGGTAGAGAACAGGCAAGAAAGCTGGTTCCCGGTATGATCACCGTTGAGCGTTTCGAGGAAGTGATCTGTGCTCGCGCCCTGGAAAACGGCATCTCCGAGTTCGACTACGGTAAGCTGACTGCTTACTACCTCAAGCTGACGCTTGAAGGTCTGTCCGAGAGAGCACGTGCAGAGCTGATCGATGCGTTCCCCATCGTAGAAAAGATGGACGTTTACGTATTCGACCAGAACGCATCCGAGACCGAGAAAAACAAGATCGAGGGCTACATCAAGACCTACTGCCCCGAGTACACCTACGAGGAGCTTGATGCAGACCACGCGGAAACCGAGTATGAGAGCCAGGATAAGAACCCTCCGTTGTTCAAGCTGGCACTGGAATACACGCTGGATGAGAACGGCATGACCGTCAGACTTCCCGCAAACGGTATCCGTTTCAACGAGCAGCTGTATCAGCTGGAATCCATTCAGGTTCTGCCTTACATGGGTGCAGGTAACAGCGCATATGACGGCTATACCTTCTATCCCGACGGCGCAGGCTCTCTGTATGAGTTTGATGACCTGGCTGATACCAAGACCAGAACGGTAAGAGGTAAGGTCTACGGTACCGACTTTGCGTACCACACCATTACCGGTACTTACCAGCAGCCCATCAGATATCCCGTATTCGGTGTTGTTGAAAACTCCGTTTACTACGATTTCACCGAGACCACCGAGGATTCTGAAACCGGCGATATGATTAAGAAAACCACCACGCTTTCCGGTACGATCGTAGATCAGATCAACAAGTTCAACTCCTCTGTAAGCGGCCCCACCGATTCTATTCCTTCTCTGGTTCAGAAGTACGGTTCTCTGGTCGGTAACAGTGCAATGGAAGTTACCAAGCAGGAGATCGATCGCGGTTACGTTGCTATCATGGAAGAGGGCGACGCGCTGACCGATATCATGACCTACCATGCAGGTTCGCTGAGTGACTACAACACCATCAAGATGATCTTCAACCCCAGACCGAGCGACTCCTACAACCTGCAGGACTCCATTTCGGTAGGTTCGGACGCTACCTGGACGGTCGTCAGTGAAAGAAAGTACGTAGGTAACTACAAGATCCGTTACGTCATGCTCTCCGACAGCGAGCTGGCACAGGAAAGCAAGGTCGATAAGTACTATGAGACCTCCTGGCTGGGCATGGCTCTGGCGTACAGAGATTATCTGGATCGCAACGGCCTGATGACCAGACTGACCGCAGAGGACGTAGAGGACGATATCCCGCTTTACATCGAGACCTTCGGTGCTCTGGAAACCACCCAGAGAATCATGTCCATTCCCGTGGACGTTATGACTCCTCTTACCACCTTTGAGGATATCAAGACCATGTATGACGAGTTGGCTGCACAAGGCATTACCAACATCAACTTCAAGCTGACCGGTTATGCAAACGGTGGTATGTACTCCATCGTGCCTTCCAAGCTCAAGTGGGAAAAGTCGGTTGGCGGTAAGGATGGCTTCCAGGATCTGGTCAACTATGCTGCCGAGGTCAATAAGACCGAGGGCAAGCACCTGGGTATTTTCCCGGACTTTGACTTCTCCTACATCAACGAGACTTCTACGTTCGACGGCGTATCCCTGCGTTGGCATGCAGTCAAGACCATTGACGACCGTTATGCAAGCTATCGCGAGTATTCCGCAACCGAACAGAAGCACGTCAGCCATTACCAGATGGCAATTTCTCCCGCAAGCTTCAGCAAGTTCTATGAGAAGCTGGCTGACAACTACCTCAAGTACGACAACGTAAACGGTATTTCCGTCGGCACACTCGGTAACACGCTGAACTCTGACTTTGACGAGGACGATCCTTACAACCGCGAGGACTCCAAGGAATTCGTAGCAACCGCACTTGAATATCTCTCCGGTCTGAAGAACAATCAGGGCCAGGAGATCGAGCTGATGAGTGAGGGCGGCAACGCATTCACATGGAAGTTCCTTGACCATATGCTGGACGTTTCTCTCGACTCCTCCCGTAATAACGATGCAGCACACGCTGTTCCTTTCGTAGGTGTTGTACTGCACGGTTACATCAACTTTACAGGTTCTCCTCTGAACATGGAAGGTAATATCCAGTACGCAATGCTCAAGGCAATTGAGAACGGCGCATCTCCCTATTACATTCTGTCTTACCAGAACACCCAGAACCTGAAGGATTACTACCTGCTCAGCCACTACTATTCCGTACGTTACGACATCTGGAAGGAAGACGTTGTTGAGCTGTACGGTGAGCTGAACGAAGTACTTGGTGACGTTCAGGATAAGCTGATCATCGATCACGAGTTCTGGAACGGAACCCGTGTTCCCGACAGCGACGAGCTGTTCAACGATATTCAGTCGGTTCTGGATGCATACATCTATGCTGAAGAGAATGCAGGCGAAGTCCTTGCTCTGAAGGATAAGCAGGCAGTCAGCATTGCAAGAAAGCAGGCAAGAGAAGCTGCTGAAGCAGCAATCGCTACCCTGGACGATGCAGCAGTATCCTTCAAGCAGGCAAACGATATGTATGCTCAGTTTGTAGTAGACTGCGAAGATCTGGTTGAGTACAAGGCAGCGCTTGATGCACTGCTTGAGATCAGAACCGAGGAAGAGTATATGTCCTATGCGGACTACGTCAATTATGACGAGGATTCCGAGGAATACGCTCTGTATCAGGAATATCTGACGTTCAAGACTGCACGAAGCAGATATGCTACTGTCAGAAACAGACGTTTGAACGATATTGTTAACGTTTACAATTCTTACGGCAGAGCAAAGACATCCTTGATCCAGGTTGAGGAGCATCTTGCAAATGCAAAGGCTGCAACCGAGCTGATCAAGGGAACCGACGGCATGCTGCCCGATCTGATCGCTGAGGCAGAGGCTTACAGAGATCTGACCGATATGTACGTCAACGGTTCTGAATTTACCATTCTCAAGGATAAGTACAAGAGAGAAGGCGGCACTTACTCTGTTGAGGAAGATATCGCTGCTATCGATGCTCTCGTTAAGGCTTATACAACCGAGAACTATAACGCTAAGAAGGAAGCAAACTTCGAAACTCTTGAAAAGGCTCTTGCAAAGGCTGAAAGAGATCTGGAAGCCGCAAAGGTCAAGTATGAGGAGATCATGGCCGGCGATGCAGATGATGCTGCAAAGGCAGAAGCAGAGCAGGCATGGGTGGATGCACAGAAGGCCAATGAAAAGGCTGTTGCAGCAGCGTATGCTTCGCTGCTGGCAGCATGCACGCTGACCGCTGAGCAGAAGGCCGAGGCATTGGCTCTTTGCCACTATGAGTATGATTACTCCAAGCTGTTCAATGACGCTCTGGATGCTGTTGCCAAGTACTATGCAGGTACTCTTCTGAGTGAGGAAACCGATTACGAGGCAGCTGCAGAGAAGCCTGAATTTGATTTCTATCAGAGCTCCTTCACCACACACGCTGAAAACACTTATGCTCTGTTTGAGTCCTTCAAGGAAGTTGTAAAGGGCCATATCACCGAGCAGGACATCGCAAACCGTATCACTCCCATTGGCGGCTCGACCGGCAAGGAAGAGGAGGAAGAGGAGGAATCCTTTGATAAGTATGCGGTTGAAGAAGGCTCCATTGTTGTGGTCACCTACGGTGGCAAGAACGGTGTGGATTCCGATCCTTATAAGTCCATTATTCTCAACTACAACAACTTCTCCGTAAGCGTTGTGTATGGCGAAATGCTTTACACGCTGCCTGCATACGGCTACGTTGTTGTTACACAGTAAGAAAGGGAGGTGTAGAATATGACGAATGACGCAAAGCTTCAGAATACCATGTCCAAGAAGTCTGCGCCCAAGAAGAGAAAAATTGCCTCCTTGGATAAGCGTAAGGCCCGTGTTGGTTGGTATTTCGTATTACCTTTCCTGATCGGCTTCGTTCTGATCTATCTTCCTGTTATTTTCGACTCCGTAAAGCTCAGCTTTTACAAGATCAACATCCTGCAGGGCGGCGGTTACTCGCTGACTCCTGTTGGATTTGAAAACTTCCAGTACGCACTGTTCGAGGATCCCGATTTCGCACAGGTTTTGGTATCAGGTATGAAGGAATTGGCCTTCGATATTCCCGCAATCATCATCTTCTCGCTGTTCATGGCAGTTCTGCTGAACCAGAAGATGATAGGTAGAGCAGTGTTCCGTGCTATCTTCTTTATCCCCGTTATTCTTGCAACCGGTATTATGCAGACCGTTGAAGCACAGAACATTCTGGGCTCCTACATGGATAACGCAAGCGGTATTGATGACGGCTCGGGATCCAGTGCCGCAACAGAGATCGTTACGGCGGTGGATATTGAACGATTGTTCTCAAACATGAAGATCGGTACGGGACTCATGGAAACCGCGCTGACCTGGATCAACAACATTTACGATATTGTAAACCGTTCCGGTGTACAGATGTTGATCTTCCTGTCCGCGCTGCAGTCCATTTCTCCTGCGATCTATGAAGCGTGCCGTATAGACGGTGCAACCGCATGGGAAACCTTCTGGAAGATCACGTTCCCCATGATCAGCCCGATGATCCTTGTAAACGGCGTTTACACCATCGTAGACGCATTCACAACCCAGTCTAACTCGGTTATGACGTTTATCAAGAGCGTCAAGAGCCAGGCAGCAGACGGTGACGTTGTTGCCAGTGCGATGTCCTGGATGTACTTCCTGATCGTTATTGCGATCGTTTCGCTGGTTGCTCTGATCTTCTCGTCTTACGTATTCTATCAAAGAAGAGATTAAGGAGGTGAGGAAAGAATGAATGCACAAAATTTGCAAGATAAGCCTAAGGTCTTAAAAGAAAGCAAAAGACGCATCAAGGTTGACTTTGAAAGAACCGATGCCAAGACGCGTTTCAAGGAAAAGTACATCAGCTTCTTTTTCCTCACTAAGGTAGTCTGGTTTGTATTCCGACTGGTACTGCTCGTAGGTATTTCCTACGTAGTTCTGTTCCCGTTCTTTACAAAGATTGCCGGTTCCTTTATGGCTCCCGAGGATTTCGTTGACGTAACCGTACGTCTGATCCCCAAGAACTGGACGCTTGATATTTACAAGGGCGTTCTGACCGAGCTGGATTACTGGGAAGCATTTGGTAACACGCTTCTGCTTTCGGGCAGCTGCGCGTTGCTGCAGACCTTCATCTGCGCAACCATTGGTTACGGCTTTGCAAAGTACAAGTTCAAGGGTAACGGAATCGTATTCCTGCTGGTTATGCTGACCATGATCGTGCCTCACCAGACGCTTGAATTGTCGCTGTTCATGAAGTTCCGTTATTTCGACCTGTTCGGAATTCTGTCCTTCTTCAGCGGCGGTGCATCCGTAGGCATCGAGGCAGTAGATAACATTCTTGGCGCGATCAAGATCCTGCCTTGGCCCAACGGCATCAACCTGTGTAACACATACTGGCCTTTGCTGATTCTGTCGGCAACCGGTTTGGCGTTCAAGAACGGTCTGTACATCTTCATGCTCAGACAGTTCTTCCGCGGTATTCCGGACTCCCTGGAGGAATCCGCATATATCGACGGTGCAGGCAACTTCAGAACCTTCATTCAGATCGTTCTGCCCATGTCGGTGCCCATGCTGTTCACGGTATTCCTGTTCTCGTTCTGCTGGCAGTGGACTGACAACTTCTACACGGAGCTGTTCTTCACGACCACCAAGACGGTACTGATGCCTGACATCATTGACATTCCCAAGTCGCTCAAGACTGACTATGCAGGCCAGAGCCTGTATTACGCAGCGATCAGAAACACCTGCGGTTTGTGTATTATCGCGCCGCTGATCATTCTGTACCTGTTTGGCCAGAGATACCTTGTTGAGGGTATCGAGCGTTCGGGTCTGACCGCAGAATAATTCTTCATAAGGGAAGACAAAGAAACAAAAAATGGGGCTGTCGCGAAAGCGACAGCCCTTGTTTTGTTGAGCCGGCAAAATATTGGTCACCGCCACCCCAACGA
>JAZUSJ010000009.1:0-7561 GCA_045606685.1 Eubacteriales bacterium | reverse complement strand
AGCGAATTACTGGTTCATTTTCTTTGCGCCTGAGGTGTCAAAGAAAAGAATGGAATGAATTAGGACATGTAACATTGAGGAAATCCACTCCGTTCTTTTTGAGCAAGGAGCTGCAAAAGAAGAAATATTTGCTACGCAAATTATTTGCTTCGCAAATTAAAACAGCGTTGGAGAACTTTCGCGCCTGCGGGCGCGACGAGGGCGCTGCCCTCGACCCGCAAACTTTTGGAAAAGTTTGATCAAAACTTTCATCCTGCGTTGCTTTTCCGTATGATGTTCGGGGCTGACGCGTCTGCGGCAGCCCCGTTTGCAATTTCTTATCTGATGCGTTCGCCAAGAGGCGTATCTTCTGCAAGGAAGACGACACGGACGGTCTCCTCGCCGCTTGCCAGAATCATGCCGTTGGACTCAATGCCGCAAAGCGTTGCGGGCTTGAGGTTCGCTACAAGAATGATCTTCTTGCCGATCAGCGCGTCCGGCTCGTACCACTTTGCAATGCCCGAAACCACCTGTCTTTGCTCGTATCCGAGATCCACGGTCAGCTTCAAAAGCTTCTTTGCCTTGGGTACCTTCTCACAGCTCAAAATCTGTGCCGAGCGCAGCTCCACGTTCATAAACGCGTCAATACCGATCAGCGCGCAGCCCTCGGGCTTTTCCACTACAGGTGCGGGAGCGTTCTTTGCAGCCTCTGCCTCCTGCTCCTTTGCGATCTCCTCCAGCTTCTTTGCCTCGTCCACTCTTGCAAACAGCACCTTGGAATCAGCAACCTCGCTGCCTGCAGCGATGCCGCAGAACTTGTCAGCCGTGCCGATGGTCTCAAAACTGCGAGCCTGTGCGTTCAGCATGCCAAGCACCTCATTTGCAGTACCGGGCAGCAGGGGCAGCAGCATGACCGCACCCCAGCGGATCGCCTCAAGCAGGTTATACATGACCGTGCCGAGTCTTTCCTTATTGGCCTCGTCCTTAGCCAGCGTCCAGGGCGTGGTTTCGTCAATATACTTATTGGCTCTGCCGAACAGATCGAACACAGCCGCAACAGCGTCCGCGATGTGGTAGGAATCCATGCAGGAAATGTACCTATTGTAGCATTCCACGCAGGTGCCTATCAGATCCTTGTCGGTATCATTGTACTCAGCGGGTGCTGCGACCTGCTTTGCAAAGTACTTCTTCTGCATATCAAGCGTGCGCTTGACAAGGTTACCGAGATTGTTGACAAGGTCGGTATTGAATCTCTTGATCACGTTATCATAGGTGATTGTACCGTCAGCATTGAAGGGCATTTCGGCCAAAGCGTAATGGCGCACGCCGTCCACACCGAAGTGCTCGGCCAGCTTGTCGGCATAGATGACGTTGCCGCGCGACTTGGACATCTTTTCAATGCCTGCGATGAACCAGGGATGTGCAAATACCTGCTTGGGCAGGGGCAGATCCAGGGCCATGAGGAAAATAGGCCAATAAATGGTATGGAAACGCAGGATGTCCTTACCGATCATATGCACGTCGCAGGGCCAGAGCTTGCGGAACTGCTCGCTCTGCTCTTCAAAGCTCTTATCGGGATCGTAGCCGATGGCGGTGATATAATTGGTCAGCGCGTCCAGCCACACGTAAATGACGTGCTTGGGATCGAAGGTGGGTACGCCCCAGGTAAAGGAGGTACGGGAAACGCACAGATCCTGCAGGCCGCCCTCAACCTTGAGGAAGTTATTGACCATTTCCTTCTTTCTGGACTCGGGCCAGATAAACTCGGGGTTGTCCTCGATGTGCTTGATCAGACGGTCAGCATACTTGCTCATTTTGAAGTAGTAGGTTTCTTCGTTCGCTTTGACCAGTTCTCTTCCACAATCGGGGCATTTGCCATCAACTACTTGAGATGCAGGATAGAAAGACTCGTCGGGCGTGCAGTACCAGCCCTCATAGTTGTCCTTATAAATATCGCCTTGGTCGTAGAAGCGCTTGAAGATCTTGGTGACGGCTGCCACGTGATAATCGTCCGTGGTGCGGATAAAGTGGTCATAACTTGCGCCCATACCGTCAAAAATCGCCTTGATCTCGCCTGCTACTCCGTCAACATATTGCTTGGGAGTGATGCCGGCTTCCTTTGCGCAGTTCTCGATCTTCAGACCGTGCTCGTCGGTGCCGGTGCAGAAGAACACGTCGTATCCGCGCTCGCGCTTGTAGCGTGCGACAGCGTCGGTCATGATGATCTCATAGGTGTTGCCGAAGTGCGGCTTCTTGGACGCGTACGCAATCGCGGTCGTGATATAAAACTTGGGTTTTTGTTGATTCATGTCAGTATCCTCTTGTTAATTTATGGTTTATTTTTTAATTCTTGATTCATTTCATCCTGCGTTATCAGACAGTCGCAGGCATATTGATGGCAGAGAAGCATATACGGAACGGTGTCGATGACGGCAAACGCGCCCACGGTCACGACCGAGAGGGCGATCCAGCCCCAAAAGCTTACGTGGTAGAAAAAGAGACCGAAGCCAGTCCCCTTTCGCACCTCAGTCATGCGAGTACGCGCAAGTGACAGCGGCATGCCGCGCAGCATATACACACAGGTCAGCGCCCTGCCCCGAAACAGCATAAGCATCAGAACGAACAGCGCTGCCGAGGTCGACAGAAGCACGAGCACGACAAACAGCTGCAAGACAATCATTGCGCCCGGCATCTCTTCATAGGAAAAGCCGGTCAGCGCGATCAGCGTCATAAACAGGATGGGAATCAGCATCAGAAGCGGGAGCAGCGCATACACACCGACCTTGAGAAATCTGAAATACTTCCCGAAGGAGGAGAACGCTGCAAAAGCGTCTTTGACGCTGACCGTGTTCCCTTGGTATATCGTTTGTGCCGTGTACAAAACACCCACGCCAAGCGGGATCAGCACAAGCAAGAACAGCACCAGCATAAGTCCGTACGAAGCCAGCAGCAGTCCCATGGCAAGCGGACTTGGCTGCTGGGTAAAAAGCGAGTCATCCGAAGCATACACGATGCTGCCGCCAAACAGGAACACAGCGCCTGCCGCCGCGATCCATATCGCAATGGCCATGACCAGCCATATGCGATTGTTGCCCGTATCCAGCAGCGCTCTTGCGCGGTGCTTGCAGTCGCGTGTGTAATCCATCTCTGCAGAAAATCCGGAGCTTCTCACAAAGGCATCTCCCTTCCGCCCTTGAACACACGGCAAAGCTTGAAATCACCGTCCAAAAGCAGCATGTCCGCGGGCTTGCCGATTTCAATCTCACCGATTTCCTCGCCCATTCCGATCGCCTTGGCGGGTGCCATGGTTGCGCAATACAGCGCTTGTTCAAACGGGATATTGGCAAACCTTGACAGGTTCTTGACACCGTCAAGCAAATGCAGCGTGCTGCCTGCGATGGCACCGTCATGCGTCACGGCACGGCCATCCTTGACAGTTACGGGCATGCCCGCGATGCTGTATTCGCCGTCCGCGCAATCGGTCGCCTCCATCGAGTCGGTGATCAGCACCAGCTTTTCTTTTTTGTTGCGGTAAGCCAGCGCGACCATTTCGGGTGAGACGTGTACGCCGTCCGCGATCAGCTCGGCAAACACGTCCGAATCAAACGCAGCACACACGGCACCGCCGTCACGGTGATGCAGGGGCGGCATGGCGTTGAACAGATGCGTGAAATTATTGACACCGCGCGCAATCGCTTGCTTGGCCTGCGCATAATTGGCGGTCGTGTGGGCAAGCCCCAACGTCGCCCCCTTGGAAAGCGCACGTGCGGCAAACGCACCGTCCTCGTCCAGCTCAAAGGCTGCGCTGACGTGTACGGCACCCTCGACCGCATCGATAAGCGTCTCCAATTCATCCGGATCAAGCGCATCCAACAAATGGGGCGCATGCGCGCCGCGCTTGGCGGGATTCAGATAGCGTCCTTCCAGGTGTACACCGCAGAACACATCGCAGCAATCCACCTCGTTGATCCGCACAATGGCCGCCTGCATGTCCGCTACGGGAGCAGACGCCAACGTGGGCATCACACTCGTCACACCGCCGCGCAGATAAGCGCGCGCCATCTTTGCAAGCATTTCGGAGTCCGCAGAGATGAAATCTCCGCCCGCGATCCCGTGCGTATGCATATCCACAAGGCCGGGAGCAAGATACGCCCCCTCTCCGTCGATCACCTGCACGTCGGGCGCATCGGGCAGCGCGTCCCCTTCGGGATACACGCCGCAGATCACGCCGTCCTCGGCATATACCGCTCCTGCAAAAAAGCGCATACTGCCGCTGTGATATACGTTTACGTTTTTCAGTAACAGCTTCACAGCACGATCCTCCTTGTTGTTACACATAATACTCCATGCTCATTATAGCAGAGTTTCAACCGTTTTACAAGAGGGATCGCGCATTTTTTACCAAAAACTTATTTTGCCACACAAAATACACCACGACATTTGCCTTTGGGCGGTTTGACCAACATTTGTCGTGTCTGACAAGAATTTCACAAAGATCCAATTGTTATTTTTTTATCATTTCGTTGTTAAATTTTTAACCGGGCGAACATGAGTTATATAATTAAATGTAGAATATATTCATTTTTTCGCGGAAAATTTTGACAAATTTTTGTCAGTGGTAATTTTCCATAAAAATGACGGATAAATTTTATGAAATTTTCGGAAATAAAACTTTTTGCATACGTATTGCAATTATCTGCCGTATTTGATATAATATATTTGAATAAGATTTATTTTTTCTCAGGAGGAAATTCTATGAAGATTCTGGTCGTCAATGCCGGAAGCTCGTCGCTGAAGTATCAGCTCTTTGATATGGACGAGCATCTGGTTCTTGCCAAAGGTCTTTGCGAAAAGATCGGCCTGAGCGGTGCTATTACGCACAAGCGCCCCGGCAAGCAAACGTATGAGGCGGACTACCCCATGCCCACCCATAACGAAGCCATTGCCCTGGTGCTCAAGCTGCTGACGGATGCCGAATGGGGCGTCATCGCAGACGTAAGCGAGATCTCCGCAGTCGGTCACCGCTTTGCTCACGGCGGCAAAATCAAGCAGTCCTGCATCTTGGGTGATGAGGAGATGAACTACATCGAATCCATCATTCCCATCAACCCCCTGCACGGACCTCCCGCAATCAAGGGCGTGAACGCATGTAAGGCTCTGATGCCCGGCGTTCCCATGGTCGGTGTATTCGACACCTCGTTCTACAGCACGGTCGAGGAAAAGGCATATATCTATGCGCTGCCCTACGAGTGGTATGAAAAGTACGGCGTTCGCCGTTACGGCTTCCACGGCACCTCCCATCGCTACGTTGCAGCCGAGGCTGCCAAGTTCGTGGGCAAGCCCATCGAAGAGCTCAAGATCGTGACCTGCCACATCGGCTCCGGTTCTTCCATCTCTGCCGTCAAGTACGGCAAGGCAGTAGACACCTCCATGGGCTTCACTCCCCAGGAAGGCCTGCCTATGGGTACCCGTTGCGGCACCATCGACCCCTCGATCATCGAGTATATCTGCACCAACTCCGGCATGAGCGTAAAGGAAGTCAACGACGCACTCAACAAAAAGTCCGGTCTGCTGGGCATTTCCGGTGTTTCCAACGACGCACGCTACGTCTGGGACGCAGCCGAGGCGGGCGATCATCGCTCGCAGCTCGCACTTGACGTGCTGGCACACAGCGCAAAGAAGATCATCGGCTCCTACGCAGCAGTCATGAACGGCGTGGACGTCATCGTCTTCACCGCAGGCATGGGCGAGAACGATTTCCGCATCAGAGAGCGTATCGCTACCGATATGGAGTACCTGGGCGTTGAGTTCGATAAGGATGCCAACAAGAACTTCCCCCGCGGTCAGAACTGCGAGATCTCCGCAAAGAGCTCCAAGACCAAGGTGCTGGTCATCCCCACCGACGAGGAGTTCATGATCGCCAAGGACACCGAGGCTCTGGTCAAGTAATTTTCGTCCCCCGCGGCGGCGTTCGCGTGCCGCCGGCTTACATAGAATTAAATTTATTGAAAGGATACAAAAAACTATGGCTCAATCACCTTTTGAAATCAAAAAAGAAATCTGCGACATCGGTAAGAGAATTTACGATCACGGTTTCGTAGCAGCAAACGACGGTAACATCTCCGTCAAGGTAGGCCCCAACGAGTACTACTGCACTCCCACCGGCGTATCCAAGGGCTACATGACTCCCGACATGATCATCCGTATCGATGGTGACGGCAACAAGATCGACGGCAGACTCAACCCCTCCTCCGAGATCAAGATGCACATGAGAGTCTACAAGGAAAGACCCGACGTTAACGCAGTTGTTCACGCTCACCCCCCCGTTGCTACCGCTTTCACGGTTGCAGGCGTAGAGCTTGACCAGTACATCCTGCCCGAGGCTATCCTGACCATCGGTAACGTTCCTACCTGTGACTACGGTATGCCCTCCACCATGGAGATTCCGGACTCCCTGATGCCCTACATCCAGAAGCACGACGCATTCCTGCTCAAGAACCACGGCGCTCTGACCGTTGGTAACACCCTCTTGCGCGCTTGCTTCACCATGGAAGAGGTTGAATTCAACGCAAAGATCAACCTGTACGCTCGCCAGATCGGTGCAGGCGCAAACAGCCGCATCGACGAGATCTCCTGCGAAGAGCTGGAAAGACTTATGGAGCTGCGTAAGAAGATGGGCCTGCCCGGTAAGCACCCCGGCTGCCAGAAGTGCAAGAACCTCGGCACCGCTAACTGCCGCTGCAAGGACAACGTAAAGGCTTCCGCTGATTGCGCTGACGCAGCACTCGTTGCTGAGATCACCAAGAAGGTTCTCGCTTCTCTGGGTAAGTAATTCTTCCCGGACGAAGAATTTACCGAAAGGAGAGTAAGAACGGTGGCTATTAACTGGACTGAAGCGCAAATTGCCGAGGTAGTATCCAAGGTACTGGCACAGGTGCAGTCCCCCGCTCAAAGCTCCGATAAGGAATGGGACAGCACCCAGTATCACGGCAGACGCCTGATCGGTGTATTCGACACCATGGAAGAGGCGATCGCCGCTGCTGAAGCAGGCTACAAGGCCATTCGTGCCATGAGCGTTGCGCAAAGAGAAAAACTGATTACAACCATCCGCGAGTACACTCGCGCTGAAGCTCCCGCCATGGCGGCTCTCGGTGTTGCCGAGACCAAGATGGGCCGCGTGGAGCATAAGGTCGCAAAGCACATTCTGGTCGCTGACAAGACTCCCGGCACCGAGGACATCGTTGCCGAGGCAAAGACCGGCGACTGCGGCCTGACTCTGACAGAACGTGCGCCCTTCGGAGTCGTCGGTGCGATCACCCCCTCCACCAACCCCTCCGAAACCGTCATCTGTAACTCCATGGGTATGATCGCCGCAGGTAACGGCGTCGTATTCAACCCCCACCCCGGTGCCATTGCAACCTCCAACTACGCAGTTGACCTTGTCAACCGTGCAGTTCACGCTGCAGGCGGCCCCGAGATCCTGGTCGCTTCGGTCAAGAAGCCCACGCTGGACACCGCGAACGTGATGTATAAGCATCCCGCGATCCGCCTGCTGGTCTGCACCGGCGGGCCCCGCGTTGTC
>JAZUSJ010000008.1:0-6545 GCA_045606685.1 Eubacteriales bacterium | reverse complement strand
TCGCTTCGCTCCGTCTCCCCGATGGGGAGAAAGGGATTCCTTGCCCTACGGGAAGGACAGCTTAAAATTGTTCTGAGCGGTTTTATGGGGACCTCATCCGTCGCCTGCGGCGCCACCTTCCCCAGCGGGGCAAGGCTTTTTGTGTCACCGCGCCCGCAAGGTTATATCCGAGCGGAAAAGTCGGCAGGGCAAGGCTTTTTGTGTCACCGCGCCTGCAAGGTTATATCCGAGCGGAAAAGTCGGCAGGGCAAGGCTTTTTGTGTCACCGCGCCTGCAAGGTTATACCCGAGCGGAAAAGCCGGCAGGGCAAAGCTTTCTGCGTCGAGCTTTTCGGTTACCGCTGCGGGATAGGAGATCCCGAACACCACCGCCGACATATTGTCGGATTACCGATTACCATCAAAAAAGCCGCGGAAATCCGCGGCTTTTATCTTGTTTTTTGTTTACGATTCCTGCGTTTGCTCAGGCGCAACCTGCTCTTGGGGCTGCTTTCTGCCGATATTCAGAATTCTGAGAATGGTGGGGCTGAGCACGATGTTGACAAGCAGCTCAAACACGAAATTGAGGCCCACGAAGAATACGATCATGTAAGCAAAAGCCGACAGCCCCTCGGCAGCAGCACCGCTTTGTACTGCGTCGAAGAAGAAGAGTCTGCAGCCAAGCAGAAAGATGCCTGTGTTGACGACCGGACACACGATCGCGCTGACTATGACCGCTAAATACCGGTTGACCTTTTCAAGCAGCTTGTAGGCAAAGCCTGCACAAAGGCCGGAAACCGCGCCCTTGATCAGCACCGTGATAATGGTGCCGGGAATGCTCAGGCCAAACCAGAATGCTGCATCGGCTGTAGCGAAGAATACTGCTCCTGCCACGCCTCCAAGCCATGCGCCTGCCCAAGGGCCGCACAGGGCGCTTCCGATAACGACCGGGATCAGCGTCAGGGAAATGGATGCCAAGCCTCCGATCTTGATAAATCCGCCGAAATAGGCCAAAACGGCTACCACGGCAGTCAGCAGAGCCAGCAAAACCAGCTGCTCGACCTGCTGTCTGGAATTTTTCGTTCCTTTCATAAAAAATCCTCCTTGCTGTCGTCCGCGCATGGCGGTACAACGCATAAAAATTTATATTGACTGCTGTGCAGTAATATACGTCGGTCATCCGTGATTTTTTTGATACAGGATGTACAAGCCCTTGAGTATCAGATGCTCGTCAAGCGTGATCTTTTTCTTGCACAGGGGAATGACGGTAGAGGCCATGCCCCCTGTCGCCAGAATGCAAAGTTCTTGGCCGTATTCCTCGCAAATGCGGTCGATCATACCGTCGATCATGGCAGCATTTCCGTAAAGAACGCCCGATCTCATGCAATCCACGGTGTTTCTTGCGATCACTTTGCCGGGATCCTCTAAAGCGATTTTGGGGAGCTGGGCGGTCTGCTCTGCCAGCGCGTTTAATCCCATTCGCACGCCCGGGATGATGGAAGCTCCGATAAAAGCACCGTGCCTGTCTACCACCGACAGCTTGGTGGCTGTTCCCATATCAATGATCAGAGCGGGAATCTGATACAGATAACGCGCGGCAACTGCCGTTGCGATCAGATCAGATCCTACCGAGGAGGGCATGTCACAATGAATGCTGATGCCGCTTTTGATGCCGGGGCCAACCATCAATGGCTCAAACCCGAAAAGAAAGCGCAGGGCTTGCTTGATCTCCCCGTTCAAGGGCGGCACGACCGATGAGATAACAGCACCGCAAATTCCCGCTTTATCAATGCCGTACAGAGCGAGCGCCTCGGAGATGCGGACGGCGTACTCGTCAGATGTGCCGTGCAGATTGGTAGACAGCCGTGAGATGAACTGCAGCTCGTTTTTGTCAAATCCGCCGAGCAAAATACTTGTATTGCCGATATCGATGGTGAGAATCATGTGCGCTCTCCTTTCTGTGTGCTTGATTCTCACACATTATAGCATATGTGCGGCAAAAAATCAATAGCGTGAGAAAACAAAACCAAATCCGGACGAGATTGTTAATGTATTTCGATAATATTCGATTGACTTTGCGGACGGTTTATATTATAATATACTAAAATGAAGAATATCGGAGGAAGGTATGGCAATCGTTGTCAGACTCGACCGCGTCATGGCGGACAGAAAAATAAAGCTCGGAGAGCTTGCCGAGCGCGTGGGCATTTCGCCCGTCAATCTTTCCAAGCTCAAAACGGGACATGCAAGCGCGGTCAGATTTTCCACGCTGGAGGCCATTTGCCGCGAGCTGCACTGTCAGCCGGGCGACGTACTGGAGTATCGGGAGGACGTGGAATGAGCCGGGCAAAAAAGCTTGCCTGTCTGTTTGCCGCGGTGCTGCTGCTTTTGCCGACCGTGATCTCGTGCGGGATCGCACAAGGGCAGTCGGGGGATATGCAAGAGACCTTGCAAAGTGACCGGGAGAGTGATCCTTTGCGCGAGCCGGATACGCAAGCGCAAAGCTCGCAGACCGAGCAAGCATCAACCTCTCCCGTAACCGCCGCGCCCGATACCGGGCAAGATACCGAGCCGCAGGATTCGGCCACGCAATCCGCGACAGCTCCGGAAGAGCCCGCGGGGAAGATCGTAAGGGCGGATAAGCTTGGATATACGTACCCCACTCTGGAAGAGGATCTTGCCCTTTTGGAGCAGGCCTATGGCAATCACTTTTCTTACGAGAGCATCGGCAAGAGCGTGGATGGCAGAGAGATCTACGCTTGTGTGGTGGGCAATCCCAACGCGCCCGAAAAGATCATGATCACGGGCGGTATTCACGGCAGGGAATATCTGAGCAGCTTGCTTGTCATGAAGCAGATCGAGCATTATCTGTCAAAGTACCAAACGGGCAGCTTTGGTGGCATGCGTTACGCGGAAATGTTTGAAAGGTTTGCGTTTTACGTTCTGCCCATGATCAATCCTGACGGCGTTATGCTGGCGCTTGCCGGGATTGAGTCGGTGCAAACACCCGAGGTCAGACAAACGCTGGAGGAGATCTTTGCGGATAATAAGGAGGTAGGCCTGACCAATGCGAGCGATATCAACGCATATTTTGCGTATAACTGGAAGTCCAACGCAAACGGTGTTGATCTTAACCGCAATTTTGCGCTGAAAAATTGGGACGAGGTCAGAACGGGCATCCTCTCACCCTGTTTCCGTAATTATAAAGGGCCAAGGGCTGCATCCGAGCCTGAAACGCAGGCGGTCAGCGCCTGGGTGCAATCGCTGGGAAGCATCAAGTGCATGCTGGCTTTCCATACCGCGGGACAGGTCGTGTACTGGGATTGCGGCATGACGGGAGCAGTCCGTCAGCAGACCTTTGACCTTGCCGAGGCGGTCTGCGCGCATACGGGCTATCAATTCATTTATGATAAGCACCTGGATGCCTCGCTCAACGACTGGATGACGCTGGAGCTTGGGATCCCTGCAGTCACGGTCGAGCTTGCCAACGTGATCTATCCCATGCCGCCAAGTGAGATTGATTCGGCCTGGGAGCAGGCGGGGGCGTTGTGGGTGGTTGCCGCACAGCTTTTTTGGTAAATAGTGACAAATGGCGATTTGCTTTTGTGTGCAAATCGCCATGTTTTATACAAAACAGCAAGATATGTCCGAAAAAAGCCTATGATTGTCTTGTGCGTCAGCACCTTTTGTCTTATAATTAAGAAAAATGGGGTGAGATCACCCGACAATGGAGGTGCATTATGGCATTACCGGTAGCGGTACAGGTGTATTCGGTCAGAGATGACGCTGCGGCAGATTTCCCGGGTACGCTGAAAAAAATCAAGGAAATGGGCTATGATGGCGTGGAGTTTGCTGGCCTTTACGGCTATGCACCCGCCGATATCAAGAAAATGTGTCAGGAAATCGGTCTTGTTCCGATCTCGGCACACGTGCCTTATTACGATATGCTGGCTGATCCCGAGGGCGTGCTTGGCCAGTATGCCGAGATCGGCTGCAAGTTTGTTGCCATTCCGTATCTGACTCCCGAGTGCCGTCCCGGCACCGAGGGCTTTGCCAAGGTCGTGGAAAATGCGCTTGCGCTGGGCAAGGTTGCCAAATCGCTTGGTATGCAGATGCTGTATCACAACCACGATTTTGAGTTTGACAAGATCGACGGCAAGTACGCGCTGGACGTGCTGTATGAAACCGTTCCCGCAGAATATCTGCAGACAGAGCTGGATACCTGCTGGGTAAACGTGGGCGGTGAGGATCCCGCGGGCTATATCAAAAAGTACAGCGGCCGTTCTCCCGTTGTCCACCTCAAGGATTTCGTGGGCGGCAAGTCGGATAATATGTACGAGCTGATCGGCATCGAATCCGAAAAGAAGGAAAGTGATGTGCAGGCGTTCGAGTTCCGTCCCGTCGGCTCGGGCAGACAGGATTTCCCCGGCATTCTCGCAGCCTCCGAGGCAGCGGGCGCGCAGTGGGTAGTGGTCGAGCAGGATTCGCCCTCCATGGGACTGACACCCCTGGAAAGCATCGAAAAGAGCAGAAATTATTTGCGCACGTTGGGCTATTGACGGCGCACAGCAAAATTATAAAAATTATAAATTATTTTAGCGGAGGATACTATCATGGCAGAAAAAATGGATGCTAAGCTGGATTACAAGAATCAGCAAAACGAGGTAGCGATCGACACAAACAGAAAGCTTCGAATCGGTATCATCGGCTGCGGCTGGATCGCAGCTGCACACCTGGATTCTTATAAGAGAATGCCTGACGTGGAGATTGTTGCAGGCTGCGACCTGATCCCCGGCAAGGCTGCAAAGTTTTTCAAGGACGGCGGCGTTGAGGGCGTAAAGACCGACTACGCTTCCCACAAGGAAATGCTGGATGACGAATCTCTGCAGCTGGACGCAGTTTCTGTCTGCACCTACAACCGTCAGCATGCAATTCCTACCATCTACGCACTCAACAAGGGCATCAACGTTATGCTGGAAAAGCCCTTTACCGTTACGCTTGACGAGGCAGTTGAGGTCATGAAGGCAGAGAAGGAGAGCGGCAAGGTTCTCTCCATCGGATTCCAACCCAGACTGGACGCAAATATGCAGATGATCAAGAAGATCGTAGAGAGCGGCGAGCTTGGTAAGGTCTACTACATTCAGACCGGCGGCGGCAGACGCAGAGGCATTCCCACTCCCTTCGGTACCACCTTTATCGAAGATAAGACCGCAGGTCTCGGCGCGCTGGCTGATATCGGCTGCTACTCGCTGGATATGGTGCTCAATGCAGTCGGCTATCCCAAGCCCCTGACCGTTACCGGCTATAAGAGCGATTTCTTCGGCAAGGATCCCACCACGTATCCCGGCCATCCCGAGTATGCCGATCTGTTCGGCGTTGACGATTTCGCTGCAGCGTTCGTCAGACTCGAGGGCGGCATTATCCTGGACTTCCGTATTGCATGGGCAATGAATATCAATACCCCCGGTGATACCATCATTCTGGGTACTAAGGCAGGCCTGCGCATTCCTTCCACCGACTGCTGGAATGGCTCTGTCGGCGGTCCTATGAAGATCTACAAGACCATCGGCGGCGTGGATATGGAATACGAGGTACCGATCATCAAAGACGAAGGCTCTCTGTTCGACAAGAAGATCCGTTCCTTCCTGGATGCCGTCAAGTACGGTAAGCCCGCCCCCGTTCCCACGTCCCAGATCATTTACAACCAGGCGATCCTGGATGGCATTGCCCGTTCCGCAAAGCTGGGCAAGGAAATCAAGATCCAGATCCCCAAGATCTGATCATTTTTCAGCCTTTTGTGCAAAAGTGCCTGACGCAGCTGCGTCAGGCACTTTACTTTGTTTAAAATTTTGGGAAAAATATTCAAAAAAGTGCTTGACAAATTGGGAGAAATGTAGTATCATATTAACACTGCGCTGCGAGCGAAGCTGATCAAAAAAGGTCGAAAAAAATTTTTGAAAAATTTTAAAAAACCTATTGACAAATCGAATCGAGTGTGGTATTATATTTAGGCTGTCGCGAAAGCGGCGGAGAATTGGTCCTTGACAATTGAATAACAGAGAGAAGTACAAAGCAAATGTAAGTGCGAAAATACGAATCTCGAAATTCTTGAAGAGTACAAACTCAACAGAGAGTAAATTTAGAAAAGAAAAGCTAAGAGCAAAGATGCTCGGATAAAGCGATTTGAGCGATCCTTTAGGATCGATTAAATACAATTATTCGAGAGTTTGATCCTGGCTCAGGATGAACGCTGGCGGCGTGCATAACACATTCAAGTCGAACGGAGCAGCAATGCTTAGTGGCGGACGGGTGAGTAACGCGTGAGCAACCTGCCCTTGTGTGGGGGATAACGTTTGGAAACGAACGCTAATACCGCATAACGCATCGGAATCGCATGTTTCTGATGCCAAAGATTTATTGCGCAAGGATGGGCTCGCGTCTGATTAGATAGTTGGTGGGGTAACGGCCTACCAAGTCGACGATCAGTAGCCGGACTGAGAGGTTGAACGGCCACATTGGAACTGAGAAACGGTCCAGACTCCTACGGGAGGCAGCAGTGGGGAATAT
>JAZUSJ010000007.1:0-3197 GCA_045606685.1 Eubacteriales bacterium | reverse complement strand
AGATAGGCGTGATCGGTTCCGACGTCGGCAAGCACCGCGCCTGCGGCTGCCAGCGAGTCGATGTGGTTTGCAAACAGCATGCAAGCCGGGCTCTTTTCCATGGCGCACGCGCAATACAGCACAAGGCCGCCCGTGGTGGAGCCGATGGTCTGCGGCAGGCAAAGTGCCTTGCCGATCATAGGCTTGCCATGGATCTCTGCATTATTCTGGTCGCCGCACTTGACCTGCTTATCGCCAAACTGCAGCGCCATCTGGAAGGATGCCAGCGTGTTAAATCCCTGCGTGGTCACAAGTGCCTCTGCGGTGACCTGGCCGGGGGTGACGACTCTACCCTTGAATTCTCTCATGCCTTTTTACCTCCCGTAATCGCCTGTAAGATCTCCTCATCTCTGTAATATCTTGAGCTGGTGTAGGTGCGCAGCTTGTTGGAGGAGGTGATGACAGGCATTTTTTTGCAAAGCGGATTGTTCATGTACATCAAAGGACAAATGTAGGACGTGATCACGCCTGTTGCCTTGAGTCTTGCCGCGTACTCGGTCTGATTGAACTTTTCCAGCACGGCGGGTGCTGCGGTCAGCACGGTGGGAATGACCACCTTCTTTTTGCCATTTGCTGCCAGAGCCGCTTCAATGTTATCCGTCCAGGTCTTGAGCTGCTCCAGCGAGAGGTGCGGACAGCCCACGAAGCAAAGCTTGGGGGTGGCATCCTCGTTCTTCCACATCACGGGATAATTGTCCTGTACACGCTGCAGCTCAGCATCGTCAATGACGTATTCCTTTGCGCCCTCGACGATCAGCGATTCGCCAAGCTCCTTGGCCTCGGGCGTCAGGTTTGCGATATGGTACAGGCCAACTGCACCGTTGGAGGCAGTTGCCGCACCGAAATCCTTGAGGTAAGAGCATGCAGCATCGTCAAGCTCTGTGCCGATCCAGCGGTCAAGGCCGACAACGTAAGGCACGTCCTCCATGACCTTCATACCGATGGCCGAGCCGAGCAGCTGCGCTTCGGGCTTTCTGGTAGTTTTCACCTTGATCACCCAAGTAGCCTTTCTGCCCTCGTCGGTCAGAAGGCCGAAGTAAGGCACGTAGCCCACGATCGAGCCCATAATGTCGATAATGCCCGAGTTACGGTTGCATCTTGCACCCAGCACCGAGTTTGCATACACGACGGCCGAGGACTCTGCCCAGGACAGCACGTCACCCTTACCCGGTCTGTTGCCCACCTCGTCCATGTAGCAGGTGCAGGAGAATGCGTTATCATCCATCAGTCCCAGCTTGTGCAGCTGATCCTCGTAGAAATCCTGCTTGGTGTACATGAACTTGTTGAACACCAAGTTCTGCAGTACGTTTGCGGGTACGTTCTTGTCCAGCGGTCTGGGATCCACCGAGAATTTCTGATCCGATACCACGCCGGCATCCAGCAGCTGCTGCATCAGATCATACACGGGGGACATGACCTTCAGGCCAAACGAGGTGACGAGATGGTTATACTTGGAGGTAATAGGCACCAGCTTTTCGGCCTCAAACGCGTCACCGTACATGACCAGCGTTTTCATGACCTTGGCCATGGTCTCGCCTTTCTCACCGTCCAGAATTGCCTGTTGTTCTTTTGTCAGTATCATAGACGTATATCCTTTCAAATACAATATCAATATGATTTTCCTCGCGGTGCGAGGAAAATCTACCGCAACGTTCACCGCAGGTGAACATATCACTGCGGCTCTGCCGCAATATCACTTGCGCGCAGCGCAAATATCACTCGTGCAAAGCACGAATATCATTGCAATGAAACTCTGTCAGAGTTTCATTGCCACATCCCATGCGCCCCAAATCACGGTACGCAGGTTACCCACAGCCTTGGCGTCACCGATCACGTGTACGCCCTTGGTTGCCACGGGGGCGGGATTGTAGCCGACAGACAGAATGACCGAATCGGCCTCGATCTGCTCGGTCGAGCCGTCCTTGCGCTTGACCACAACGCCCTTGTCGTTGATCTCGCTGACACCGGTCTCCAGCAGCACGGGTACTTGGTTGGTCTTGAAGAAATCACGCAGGTAAGAGGTGTTTGCAAGGCAGATGCCCTTGGTGGTGACCAGATCGTCCTGCATTTCCACAATGGTGGGCTGCTTACCCTGCAGATACAGCTCGTACGCGATCTCGCATCCGGTCAGGCCGCCGCCGATGACCACGACCTTATCACCCACGGTCTTGTTGCCAAGCAGGAAGTCGACCGCCTCGATCGAACGCTCCACACCCGGGATCGGAATTCTCTTTGCCACGGCACCGGTTGCCACGATGACCTCGTCGGCATCCAAGGACTTGACATCCTTTACCTCGGTGTTGAACTTGACCTCGATGGGATGCTTTGCCATCTCACGGATATACCACGCGATCAGATCACGATCCTTTTCCTTGAAGGAGGGCGCAGCGGCCGCGATGAACACACCGCCCAACTTATCGCTCTTTTCATACAGCGTGACCTTGTGTCCGCGCTTTGCGCAAACCAAAGCCGCCTCCATACCGCCGATACCGCCGCCGATGACAGCGATCTTCTTTTGCTTCTTGGCAGGCTCAATGTGATACTTGCCCGACTGCATGGTCTGCGGATTGAGTGCGCAACGGGAAAGTCCCATGGTATCGGTCAGATCCTGCGTATTTGCATGTCCCTTGGAGCGGGAGAAATTGAAGCAACCCGCATGACAGCAGATACAGGGCTTGATGTCCTCAATTCTGTCCTCGATCAGCTTGGTTACCCATTCGGGATCGACCAGGAACTGGCGTGCCACGCCCATGCCGTCGATTCTGCCCTCGGCAATCGCCTTGGCACCCACCTCGGGATCCATTCTGCCTGCGCAGACAACGGGAATGTCCACAAACTGCTTGATGTGCGCCACGTCGTCCAGATTGCAGTTTTCGGGCATGTACATCGGCGGATGCGCCCAGTACCAGGAGTCATAGGTACCGTTGTCCGCATTAAGCATATCGTAGCCTGCCTCCTGCAGGAACTTGACTGCCTTTTCGAAGTCGGATCGTAGCCATGTCGTCCTGTGGGCCAAGGAGTTGCTACTCCAATTTGTCTTCCTAAGACCGCTTGGCCTCCGACTTACATCGGCGGATGCGCCCAGTACCAGGAGTCATAGGTACCGTTGTCCGCATTAAGCATATCGTAGCCTGCCTCCTGCAGGAACTTGACTGCCT
>JAZUSJ010000006.1:0-29168 GCA_045606685.1 Eubacteriales bacterium | reverse complement strand
GTCAGGATTTCACGGCAATGCCGCGAAATCCTGACGCTGCGGTGGGTGAGATACATCACGAGGACGCTCTATCACCACCATGGGAAACTGCTGTAAGAAAAAAGAGATGCACTTACGCATCTCCCAACAATTCTTTCACAGTTCTGTCTATGTAATCACATACCCTGTAAAAATCTCTATCAACACTTTTATTCGGAAATCGAATCACGGTCAAGCCATATTCTTCTAATTTCGCGGTTCGAATTTCGTCTTTTTGCATGCCGTCATCCGTTTCATGCTGACTGCCATCCAATTCTATGACAAGCTTTGCTTTATGGCAGTAAAAATCCGCAATATAATCGTCTATCATCACTTGTCTGTGAAACTGAACAGGATACGTTCTTAAGAAATCATACCAAAGATGATTTTCCTGCCTTGTTGCATTTTTGCGCATATGTCTGGCAAAATTCTTATTTTTGGCATTATACGGAAGAGGCATAAAATTTCTCCTTGCATATGGATATGTGTTATTATAACACAATTTGAAAGTTCGTGCAAGAGGGATCCGTATTGGCTAAGGAGCGGTTGTGGGATGAATCTCACCCACCACAATCGCTCCTCTCTTTTTGGCTCGTGCCTCGCCAAAATTCGCTCCGCTGCGGTCCCCCCTCTCCAGCGGAGAGGGCTTCAGAGCACACGACCGACCTGACATGTCAGCCTTACACAATTACATTCACTAATTCCCTCGGCGTCTTCACCAAAACCTTCGCGCCTGCCTCAATCAGCACGTCCGCCCCACGGTAGCCCCACTCGACACCCACCGGGATGCATCCTGCGTTGATGGCGGTATGCATATCCACGTCACTGTCCCCCACAAAGGCACACTCCGTGGGTGCAACACCCAGCGTGCGGCAGATCTCCCACACAGCCGTGGGATCCGGCTTTGTCGGCACGCCCTCGGCCTGTCCCTGCGCGATGCTGACCACCCCCGCAGGCAAAAGCTGTGCCGCCAGTCCTTTGACCATTCTGTCCTGCTTGTTGGACAAAATCGCAAGCTTGTACTTCCCTGCCAGCAGGGACATGGCTTCCACCATGCCGTCGTAGCAGAGATTTGTATTCTTATACGTTCTTTCATACATGCCCTGATACACATCCAGCGCCTCGTCCACGCGTGCAGGATCGGTGCTGACCGCCTCGGGCAGAGACTGTCGGATCAGCTCGCGTGCGCCGTGGTTGATAAAGCGTCGGATGTCCGCATCGGTGTGCGTGGGATACCCCAGCTGCTCCATGGTCAGGTTGACACCCTCGCGGATGGCGGATATCGTGTCCGCAACCGTACCGTCCAAATCAAAAATGATTGCTTTGATCATAAAACTCACCTCACTCATTCGTTCCTTATTATATCACAACACCCCCGTTTTGTCAATTTTGCACAAGCGAATTCTTGCGGATTTTGTGAAAATCGTGATTTCACTTCTGTTTTTTTTGCGGGAAGTATGCTATAATGTTTAAGATAGCGTATTATGTCAAAATTTGAGTTAGAGGTTTTTTTATGATCAGATCTGATTTGAGAAACATTGCAATCATCGCGCACGTTGACCACGGTAAGACCACCCTTGTCGACGGACTTTTGCAGCAGGGCGGCATTTACCGCGACAATCAGGAGACCGTCACACGCGTGATGGACTCGGGTGCTTTGGAAAAGGAGCGCGGCATTACCATTCTTGCAAAGAACACCGCCGTTCACTACAAGGACACCAAGATCAACATCATCGACACTCCCGGCCACGCCGACTTTGGCGGTGAGGTAGAGCGCGTACTCAAAATGGTCAGCGGCGTTATTTTGCTGGTAGACGCAGCGGAAGGCCCCATGCCGCAGACTCGTTTCGTGCTGCAGCGCGCGCTGGAGCTGAACCACCGCGTGATCGTTTGCATCAACAAGATCGACAAGCCCGATGCCCGCCTTGGCGAGGTGGAGGACGAGATCTTGGAGCTTCTGATCGACCTGAACGCCAGCGACGAGCAGCTGGATTCTCCCATGCTTTACTGCTCGGGCAGAGAGGGTAAGGCCTCCTTTGATCCCGATAATCTGGGCGATGACCTCACTCCCCTGTTTGAGACCATCGTGGACTATATTCCCGCCCCCGAGGGCGATGAGGAGGGCGAGCTTCAGCTGCTGGTCTCCTCGATCGACTACAATGACTACGTTGGCCGCATCGGCATCGGCAGAATTGAGCGCGGATGCCTGAAGGTCAATCAGGATGCGCTGATCTGTAATTACTACTCCGATGCAGCGCCCAAAAAGATCCGAATCGTCACGGTCATGCAGATCGACGGCCTGAACCGCGTGCCTGTTGAAGAAGCCAAGGTGGGCGATATCGTTTGCTTCTCCGGTGCGGGCGAGATCTCGATCGGTGATACCATCACCTCGACTACCTGCCCCGAGCCGCTTGAATTCGTCAAGGTCAGCGAGCCTACCATGGAAATGACCTTCTCGGTCAACAATTCCCCTCTGGCAGGCAAGGAGGGCAAGTTCGTCACCTCCCGTCAGATCCGCGACAGACTCTACCGCGAGCTGCTCAAGGACGTTTCCCTGCGCGTGTCCGACGGTGATACCACCGATGAATTCCGCGTTGCGGGCAGAGGCGAAATGCACCTTTCCATCCTGCTTGAAACCATGCGCCGTGAGGGCTTTGAGCTGGCTTGCTCCAACCCCCGCGTGCTGTTCCGCGAGATCGACGGCGTTAAGTGCGAGCCTATGGAGCGCGTCACGCTGGACGTTCCCAACGAATACGTTGGTGCAGTCGTCGAAAAGCTCGGCCAGCGCAAGGGCGACCTTTTGGAAATGAACCCTCTGGGCTCGGGCAACCGCATGAGAATCGAATATCTCATCCCCTCCCGCTGCCTGTTCGGCTACCGTTCCGAATTTTTGACAGCTACCCACGGTGAGGGTACCATCAACACCATTTTCGAGGGCTACGAGCCTTACCGCGGTGAGATCACCATGAAGTTCACAGGCTCCCTGATCGCATCCGAGGCAGGCGAGACCACCCGCTACGGTCTGTATCAGACGCAGGAGCGCGGCAGACTGTTCGTCGGCCCCCAGACCGCTGTGTACGAGGGCATGATCGTGGGCGAGAACCCCAAGAACGACGACATTGCCGTCAACCCCTGTAAGGAAAAACACCTGACCGCCATCCGAAGCGCGGGTGCGGACGAAAAGCTGCTGCTCACGCCCCCCATCATCATGACCTTGGAGGAGGCCATCGAGTACATCACCGATGACGATCTGATCGAGATCACCCCCAAGTCCATCCGTCTGCGCAAGAAGATCCTCAACACCGAGCTGCGCATGAAGGAAATGATGCGCAAGCGCCGCGCGATGGAGCAGGGTAAGTAAAAAAGAATATTTAAGACTCTCTCAAGCCATTGAGGGAGTCTTTTTTTGCAAAAATGCAAAAAAGCGTGAACGGTTTTCAAAAAAAGGAGTCTTTATAGGTAGGGGGCTCCCCCCGAAATCACTTCGAGAAGGGATGATCTTATGAGAAGCAAATTTTTCTTGATCACATCGACAGCACTTAGCCTCTCGCTCTGCATCCTGCTTGGCTCCTGCGGGCAAAAGTCGCCCGAGCGACCGACGCACGAAAAAATCACGTCAAGTGCGATGGAGGACGGAGAGATCGGAACAGGCACAGTCCCGGGAGATTACATATTCCATTCGGTAAACGATGTGCTGCTCAAATATCACATCCCCACGGGTACGGTCTCGACCGTTTGTCAGGATCCGTTCTGCACGCACGATCCGTATCAATCATCTTGCCAATTCGCCGTCGATTGGACCGGAATGTCGGCTATCGGAAACACGCTGTATTACAGAGTGGAAATTGACGGCCGGGTCCATCTGCGCTCCTATAACGCAGACAATATGAAAGTAGAAGAGATACGCACCTCGAACGGCATGATCGGCAGCCCCTTTGCCTATGATTATTATCTGTATTTTTGGGAAAAGCTGCCCTCGGGCGTTGAAGAGGAGTTTGACTATACGTATTACAGACTGGACACGCAAAACGGCGCACTTGAAACCATTGATTGCGGCCATGCCTCTGCAAGGATCTATGACATTGAGGCAGACAGGATCGTCTGGAGATGGGGAAACGAATATTTTTCCACCGATCTTGACGGCAATGACGAGGACGTATACGTCATGAATTTCAGCCGACCTTACGGCAAATATACGTTCAGGTGGGATTGGTCTGCAGAGGAAAAATGTATTCAAGCATTATACCGCAAGGAGCACTCGACCGGAGAGGAGATCGTGGTTTCGGATGAAAAGCTGGATTGGTTCTACTTTTACGGCGATAAGATCCTGTATTTCAAGCAGGTGGACAATCCTGAGATCTGGTATTCGGACGAGTACGGCACCTCTTACGATACGCTTGGCGGCAACGTGTACGTGATGAATCTGGACGGCTCGGATAAGCACCTTTTGTGCCACGTAGACGATTGCCCGATCATGGGCATGTCATCGCACCAAAACAATCAGCTTTGCAGCGGCGATTGGGTAGGGATTCTGACGTGGTGTGTCTATGACGGCGGCGTTTGGGAGTCAGATATGCTGATTGTCAACGTAGTCACGGGTGAGTACAGATCTATCAAATACAATCCGTGTGAATGATAAAAGGAGCTATGATGAAACGGAAATTTTTACTCATCACCCTTGCCCTGCTCTGCATCCTGCTTGCCGCTTGCGAACAAAAGGTGCAGCGCCCCGAACGGCCGACGCATGAAAAGATTACGTCAAGCCAATTGGAATACGGAGAAATTGAAACCGGCACGGTCCCGGGAGATTACATATTCCATTCGGTAGACGGTGTGCTGCTCAAATATCACATCCCCTCGGGTACGGTCTCGACTGTTTGTCAGGATCCGTTTTGTACGCATGAAAGATACAGCTCCTCCTGCCCATTTGCCATCAGTTCGCGCTTGATGGCCTCTATTGGAAACAAATTGTATTACGTTTTGGACGGAGCCGAAGGACAAAACCACCTCCGCTCTTATGACGGCCAGAGCATGAAAACAGAACAACTACACATCTCAAACGGGATCATTTCCCGCCTTTACTCCTACAATTACTATCTTTATTATTCTGAAAGGGTTCCCACAAAAAATCAAGGTGAGTATAAAACCACCATTTACAGGCTGGACACGCAAAGCGGTACACTTGAAGTGATCGATTGCGGTGATCCGTCTTTTGTGATCGAATACATTGAAGCCGGCAGGATCGTTTGGAAGATCATGGGGAGGAATGACCTGGAGAGCTACTACTCTACCGATTTGGACGGAGACGATTAGAGAGCATACGACCAGAATTGTTGCCGTGAATGGGGAAAATATAAGCTGCGCTGGGAACTGGGCAAAAAGGGTATTGACAAGATGTATTGTAAAGATCTTTCGACCGGTGAAGAAATTTTAATAGCAGAGAATATTGCCGATTTTTACCTTTACGGTGACAAGATGGTTTACTTTAAGTTTGCTTCTACAAGAGTATGGACCGACGAATACGGTATGCAGATCCGTGATCGATACGGCGGCAACGTATACGTTATGAATTTAGACGGCACAAATGATCGCCTATTGTGCCACGTAGAGGATTTTGTTTACTTGTTTCCGTCAATGGATAAAAACAATCAGTTTGTTTGCGGTGATTGGGTAGGGTTTCTCTCCGAGCGTTACTATTCGTCCTCACCCGAAAACACGCCGGCGCTTTTGACGTCCGATATGCTGATCGTTAACGTGGTCACGGGAGAATACAGGTTTATCAAATACAATCCTTATGAATGACAAAGGGGGCTACGGTGAAACATAAATTTTTGATCATTACACTAACCTTGATCGCGCTTTTGCTCTGCTCCTGCGGGCAAAAGCAAGAACAAAGGCCGGAACGAAAGCCGCTCCAAACCTTGCCTGAAAGGATCACCGAAAGCGAATTGAATTATGGAAAAATCGAAACCGGAACAGTTCCGGGAGATTACGTATACGGATCAACGACAAACTACGTCCTGATCAAATATCATATTCCATCGGGCACGGCAACGTGGGTCTGTCAGGATCCGTTTTGCGCCCATGATTATCATTGTCCGTTCAGAGTGCCGGGTCATTGGTATACTGCAATTGGGAATATCTTGTATTACGCTAAGGAAATAGACGGTCAGTGGCGTTTGCGCTCTTATGACGGCGACAGCATGGAAATCAAGGAGATCCTGATCTCAGACGGTGTTCTGAGCCGTATGTTTTCCTATAACTACTATCTCTATTTTTCCGAGTTGGAGGTTGTAGACCATAATATTATCGGCACTGTCATTTACAGGTTAGATACGCAGACAGGAACGACCGACGTCATTGATTGCGATGATCCGTACGCAACGATTCACGCAATTGAGGCGGGCAGAATCGTTTGGGAAAGAGGAGAAGGATATTTCTCCACAGACTTAAGCGGAGAAGACAAGCGTCCCTATACCCCAGTATTGCAGCGAGAATGGGGCAATTACGTTTACTCGTGGGCACTTGACGCCAATGGTGAGTACGTTCGTTTATCCAGAAGAGACCGTTCCACAAATCAAGAAATTGTGATTGCGCAAGATATTGACTGGTTCTATTTTTACGGTGACAAGGTCGTGTATTGGAAACGTACGGAAACACCGAGATACGTCACCTCGGACGCCGGCAAGCAGATCAAGGATGAATGGGGAGGAAACGTTTACGTCATGAATTCGGACGGCTCGGACGCGCATCTGCTATGCCACGTGGAAGAATTCTGCTATGGATACATGAACCCCATATCCTGCGGCGATTGGGTTGGGATCATCTCTCAAAATTACTATTCGGATGAGAATGACTGGAGCGGGGCTTCCCTTGCCCTGACCGACATGCTGATCGTCAACGTTGTAACCGATGAATACAAATTGATCAAGTTTAATTCTTATGAATGATGAGGGGAGCTATGATGAAACGAAAATTATTACTCATCACCCTTGCCCTGCTCTGCATTCTGCTCTGCTCCTGTGAGCAAAAGCCGCCCGAGCGGCCGGCACATGAAAAGATCACGTCAAGCGAGCTTGCGTACAAAGACGTGGAAAACGGAACGGTTCCGGGAGATTACATGTTCCAGGCCTTTAACGGTCTGCTGCTCAAATACCACATCCCCACGGGTACCGCATCGCCCGTTTGTCAGGATCCGTTTTGTCCGCACGAAAGGTTTGGATCCTCCTGTCCGTTTGCCATTAGCTCGCGCTTGATGACCTCGATTGGAAACGTTCTGTATTACAATCTGGATTCTTCATCTTCAGATGGACAACACCACCTGCGCTCTTATGATGCTGACAGCATGAAGGTAGAGGAAATTTACACCTCCAACGGGCTTTTGAGTCGCATTTTCTCCTACAATTATTATCTCTATTTTATGGAGTCTCTTCCTACCCAAGTGGAAGGCGATTTTAAAGTCACGTTCTACCGCTATGAAACGCAAAGCGGCGAGCTTGAGGTCATCGACTGCGGACATCCGTTTGCCAGAATGGAGCTGATCGAGGGCGGCAGAATCGTTTGGGTGGATGATCTCAAATACTACTCTACCGATCTGGATGGGGGCGATTGGCGTGTATATGATCAGAACTATTGCCGCGAATGGGGAAAATACAAGCTGCGCTGGACGCTTGGCAAGTGGACGTATGACAAGATGTACTGCAAGGATCTTTCTACGGGCGAAGAGGTGCTGATCGCAGAGGACGTGGCGGATTTCTACGTTTACGGCGATAAGCTGCTTTACGTCAAGTTCGTGGAGAACCCCCAGGTCTGGATCACGGTGGACGGAGATGATCACAAGGATCTTTACGGTGGCAACATTTACGTTGTGGATCTGGACGGAACGGATAGCAAGCTATTGTGCCACGTAGACGGTTTTGTATACGGAGGTCCGTCACCCAACAGACATAACGAGTTTATATGCGGCGATTGGGTGGGCTTCATCTCGGAAAATTATTATCAAGACAAACATGGAAATCACAACCTCACTTCTACCGACATGCTCTTCGTCAACGTGGTCACGGGAGAATACAGATTGATCAAATATAATCCTTACGAATGATGAAACACTCTGTATACGCCAGAGCAACCACACAAAAACTACCCCGCTATCGGACAAGATAGCGGGGCGGGAGGATCACCAAAGGAGAGAATATGAAAAAGCTGATATGGTTAGGATTTAGTCGACGGGACAGCAGCTGATTAAGGAGTATGCAATGCGTGTTGTTTCTGTATTGCCACAACGAGAGCAAGTCACGACTTCCCACCTTTCTTGGAGGCATCTAGGATTGGCATCATTGACACAATGTGTAATTGTAGTGACTATTTCAGTAGAATTTTTGTGACCAAACACATTACAGATTAGTCCGTAGGTTTGCGAACCGGATTCTTCACTTATGAGAAGCAAGGCAATTGTTTGCTTTTCTTCATCAGACAATGTTGAATTCTCCTCGAATATGATGTCTACATTGTGGATTGTAACAACTTGAAGGCTATCCTCTGATGCAGAAGCATGAAGACAAAAATTAAGCATACATAACAGTGCTAATATAGGTAGTAAAACTCTTTTCATTATTGTTGTACCTCTTTCATGTGTGTCAAAATATTAGTTAGCTTACCGTGATTATTACAGCTTATAATGTATTGAAATCCATCGATATAACATCCCGCTTGATAAGTGGAGATGCTATTTGCATAAATAATAAAAAATGCTTGATTGTTTATAATAAGCGTATCATAATCATCCCAGTTTTGGAAATCAATTACTTTGTAATTGTATATTTCATATGAGATATTGCCTGTGTTAAAAACGAATGTTAGCACAAAATTATCCTCGCTGCCATTGTGAGAATGAACAATCCTTTCAATCTTCACCCCCTCGGGTAATTCCGTTGGATAGAGAATCCCCTCAAAGCCACCTGCTTTGAGCGCCTCTTCCACCGAATCGTACTCCGCAACCAAGTCGCCCTTGACTAAGGTAACCTTGTCGCCATCCAGCGTTTCACCGGGGTTCATACCGAGAATCTCTTGAATATTCGTTGTAATAAACTCCAACGCAGCAGAACCATTGAATGCAGCCACCGCACCGACGGAAAGCACAATCAAAGCAAGCACTGCTGCTAATAGAATGGACAACCGACGCCAAACGCGCGGTTTGGCCGTCCTTGGCTCGCTGATGTTTGTGGCGCGTTGCTTGATTGATGCCAACCCTGCAAGATATTGCTCCTTTGTCAAGGAGCTCTCGCTGCCGGACAGATACATTTCACATTCCGAGCATTCGCTGATCAATTCCGCATCCTCTTGCCCCTCCGGCTTTTCAAGCTCTTGGGCAATAATGGCAAACAGCCACGCTCTGATCTGATCATCTGTGGCGTTGGCCGGATCAAACTCTAACAGCTTATTTTTCTCCATAAAACATTTCTCCTTCGTGATAGTGCTTCTGCACTCAAAATTGCCTCCATGCATATAATGACAATTTTTTCGCTGTTTTTACACAATTTTTGATAGTTTACAAAAAGTTCACAACTATTTTGCGAATATTTCCGGCAATCGCTTCTTTAACTTCTTCCGTATGCGGCACCACCGTACTTGAATACAAATCTCTGTCGTATTCAATTCCTTGGCGATTTGTTTAGGTAACCATTTTTTCACCACTATGTATTCAAACGTAATTCTTTCCTTATCCGATAAAATACGGCTTATTTGGTCAAGGTAATATAAAAACCTGTCGTTCTCTCCTTCGGTATCCAATCCGTTAGGATCATCCCCGGTGTATACATCCGAGATATTTTGTACGTCATGTATCATCAACACCTTGCGTTGCTTTCTGTGATACTCCTTTGCCTTATTTTGAGCAGCTCGGTACAAGAAAGTGACTACCGCAGCCTCATCGTGATCATCAAAGGTGTCCCATTTAGTGAATAATGCATAAAAAGCATCGGCAGTAATATCCTCTGCATCAAACAAGCTCACGCTGTATTGATTTTGCAGATACCGTTCTATTTGAGAGCGATATTTACAATATGCTTGATCAAAAGTCACTTGGGGCATCATTCACACATCCTTTTATTGGGAATTTATCATTGTCTTCATTATAACACATTCACACCCAACACGCCATCCAAACAGAAGATGAATTTACAAAATTCATACAAATTCACAAAATATTAACTTTTAAAATGTAAAAAAACGCAGTTTTCAGTCATTTATATATGTCTGCTCTCACAGAAATTTCCGCAATCGGAAACCAAAAATCGAAAGGAGATCACAAAATAAAATCTGCGAAAAGAATACTTCTTTGCACGCTCGTGCTTGCAATGCTCGGTGTATGCTTCAGCATGAACACCTCGGCTCTTTCTTTAGGGCCTGCAAAAGCATATACTGATGCTAATGGAGCCAAGCTGTTTGACATCTATTTGTGGAACTACTACGAACCGGGACCTACCTATATTCTCTATGCAGATTTAACGCTTTATGAGGCTGCTGATTATACTTTCGCTGCTTGTTATGCTTCTATTCAAGGCAGAAATAATGCATTGGGTAGAAACGAAAGTTATAACGGGGATGAACAGTGGGATGATTATTTTTATGCAAAAGATTTGTGGGATTTCGCTGCAGTTCGTATTACAAATGGTAATAGTTGCACGGATAATGTTACGATGCCTGCCAACTTTACTCCTTTTAGAGGAGAAGGAACCGCAATAGTAGGATATTCCGGATACGGAGATTATCGTTATAAATTTTCCGGATATGCCGGTGACAACAATCCGGTAAACATCAAGTTTACACCTGTGAGAGAAGAAACCTACTCTATACTATGGCGTAATCCATAAGTACATATTTGTTTATTAGAAATTGAATTAACTGATTTTTAAGTGAGAGCAGACTGGTCTGATTGCGGAAGATTCCCCTTTATGATTTAGGAAAGGATTATCTTATGAAGTCAAAATTGGTAATTATTCTTGTTTTAATAATATGTGTTATATGTTCCTGCCAACAAAAGCAGCCCGAGCGACCGGCGTATGAAAAGATCACTTCCAGTGAAATGGATAACAGCGTAATTGAAACAGGTACTATAGCGGGGGATTACATTTATAACGTAACCAGATTTAGCTCTTACACCCTTTTAATGAAGTACCATATTCCCACCGGAACTGCATCAACCGTATGCCAAGACCCATTTTGCACACATAGCAACATGACCTGTCCATTTGCTATCACAGCGTCAAGTATGGCATCCATAGGGAACGTGCTTTACTTCTCAAAAAGAATTGATGATCAGACTCATATTCGCTCATATGACGGTGATGATATGAAAATTGAAGAAATATATGTATCAAATGGGGTACTATCAAAGCTTTTTTCCTATAACTACTACCTGTATTTTTCAGAGACGCTGCCCACAGGTGTTGAAGAAGAGTATAAAACCGTCATTTACAGATTGGATACGCAAAGCGGTGCACTTGACACCATCAATTGCGGTCATCCGCTGGCAACTATTTACGAGGTCAAAGACAACAAGATCATTTGGAAGGAAGGTAATCACTATTTTTCCACAGATCTTGAAGGTAACTGTGAAGATGTGTTTGAATTTAATTTTTGTCAACAGTGGGGAAACTACCTTTACTCATGGGAATTCGCTGACGAAAACTACCAAAAAATGTATCGAAAGGATCTGACTACCAAGGAAGAAATTTTGATTTTTGACGAAGAAATTTATTCTTTCTTCTTTTATGGTGACAAAATACTGTATCTCAAGCCCGTAGAAAATCCCAAGGTTTGGCATTCGGATGTAACAGGTGATTTTTACGATATATTGGGTGGCAACGTATACGTAATGAATTTGGATGGCTCGAATAAACGGCTGTTATGCCATGTGGAAGATTGTGTCATACTGAGTACTTCAATGTACAGAAATAATGAGCTTTGCTGCGGAGATTGGATAGGGCTTTATACAAATCATTTTTATGAAAGTCCGACCGGCCCTGAGCTTACGGACACCGACCTGCTTTTGGTCAATATCGTCACAGGTGAATATAAACATATCAAATATAATCCTTACGAATGATGAAACAACTATTTTTTGAAATCAGAAAAATCGGGCTTTCCAAGCTGACTGTGGCAATCATGCTGGTATTGCTGCTCGTGACGGGCGCGCTTGCCTACGATCAGGCGTCCAAAGCCCCCCAGTCGCAGCAGACGCGGCAATACGAAAGCAAAATTTCGGCCGTGATCTCGAATGCCAAGCGGCAGTATCAACAGAGCCTTTACAACTCCGAGGACAGCTATGCCACGCTGTACTTTGAGGACGTCATCGACATTTATACCGATCTCAAGGGGCTCACGATTGCCGAGCAGCCGGTCAGCGGCTGGGATACGTATCTTTCGTTCAACGCGGCCAATCCGCTGCTCTTGATCTGTGCCGTATTTCTCTCGGTGCAGCTGTTCAGCGTGGATCGCAAGACCGGCATGCAACCCATCATTTACGCATCGGCCGGTGGGCGGCTCCGATACATCACAAGCAAAATTCTTGCCATGCTGCTCTCTGCATTCACACTCAGCGCACTCTTTTTTGGCATCTCGCTGATCGGCATGCTGCTTGCCACGCTGCCCGAGGGTGCAACCTTCTCCTTTGCGGGGCTTGGCGAATACGTGCAGAGCTTCGGTGTCTTTCTCGGTGCGCCCTATGCCCTGCGCACCTGGCAAGCCATTCTCCTACTCTTTGCCGTGCGCACCTCCATCGCGGTGTTTGTGTGCGCGCTGGTAGGGCTTTTGACCTATGCGCTCGGCAACCGCCTTGTGGCCTTGGTGCTGTCGCTGTTGGTTTATGCCGTCAATTTTCTGCTTGACGGGCGCACCTACCTCAACACCGACGTCTTTTTTGACCATTGCAATCTGGTAGCAGCCACGGACGCTGCCACCTTCCTTTCCAGATACCAATGCGTGCGCGTACTTGGCAAGCCGATCTCGGTCGTGCCTGCCATCTTAGTCCTCTACGCCACGCTCTCTCTGGCCTGTCTTGGTGGCATCGTCCTTTTGCATCTGAAGTTTGCCAACGTCCGATTCAATCTTGCCGGGCGACGCACGCGCGACGCACGCACAGCGACAAGCTCGCGCACGCTGCTCGCCTGGGAATTCAAAAAGCTGCGAAAGAGCCGCTTTGTGATGCTCACGCTGGTGCTTTTGCTGGTCATTTCTGCCGCGGGCGCATTTTTCCAGTACAAGGAGTACACGAGCAGATCCGATCAGATCTATTACGATTACGTCAAAACGCTCGCGCCCATGGACGACGCGCAGCGTTGGAGCTACCTTGACGCAGAGGGCGAACGCGTCTCACAAGGGTACAGAAACTACTTCAAATACCGAAACGCTACGCCCGACACGTTGCCCGAGGGAATCAGCATGGTGCAGATCGAAAATGAATACTATTACGCCTGCCTGCACGAGATGCCCTTGGTCAGAGTGTCCGAGGCCTGCGCGTACCAATCCGAGCGCGGGCTTGACGGCTTGACCTTGCTTTACGACACGGGCTGGATGACGCTGTTTGAGTCGGGCGACCACCTGCTCTTGTTCTTATGCATCCTGCTGACCTGCACCTTTTTGGAGGCGATTGAGTATTCCTCCAAGTTCCACCCCATCCTGTCCACCGCGCCGCGCGGCAGGCGGGAGACAAGCCGCGCCAAGTTGCGCTTATGCATGCTGCTGACCACCGCATTTTTCGCGATCTTTACCTTCATGCAGCTGCTGCCCATCCTGCTTGCCTACCGCTTTGAGGACGCGAATGCAACGCTTGTCAGCCTGCAGATCTACAAAAACGCCCCGCCCTCGCTGCTTTTATGGCAATACCTTGCGCTCGTTCTTGCCGTTCGCTACGCTGCCTGCATGCTTGTTTGCATCCTTGCTTGTCAGCTGACGCGTCTTATCAAGGTGTCGTATCTGTCGCTGATCATTCTGACCGTTGCAGTGCAGATCCCCGAGCTGCTCCACGGTATGGGCGTTGATCTGCTGCGTCACGCCAGATTGACCGCATACTTAAACGGCAACGAAAGCCTGCTGATGTTCATGAACGACGGCCCGATACGTGCCGCCGCGATTCTGTTGGCCTTTTTGGTGCTTGGCGCGGTTCTTGGCATCATCGGGGCAAAGCAAACCAAGGAGACCGTCTGAGTCACATGTCCGTTTATTACGTGCCGACTTGACAATACTTTTCTGCTATGTTACAATAAAGACAGATACGAAACGTAAAAGGAGGGGACAAAATGAAAAGAGTACAGCTATTGCTATGCGTATGCATGCTGCTTGTGCTGACCTCCTGCAATCAAACACTTCCCTTGCCCGAGGACTTGACAGACAAGCAAACCTCCGCGGCCGATCCAAACAACCCCAACGTCTATGAAAATCCAATACAAAACACGCAATTTGAGCCGGCTGCGCTGTATCAATACTTCCTGTTGCACGGTGTTCCGGCTCGTTTTAACGTGACCACGGGTGAGGTGACGTATCTGTGTGACGATCCCTTATGCTCGCACGATGCGGACTCCGACTGCCTGTTCGCAGACATGGGACTGCAATTTCTGGTCGACGGCCAAACGCACATGATGTATTACGTAACCGATCGCGACCTTATCAAATACGATCTTGCAAAGAAAAAGGCGCAGGTGCTTTACACCGTTTCTTCCGGAACGGACACAGAGAGCAACGGCGGAGCATCCACCTCGCTCTCGCTTGGCTATTACTGGTACCGTGACGCTTATGCAAAGGTCTTTTTCAGAGTTGACCTTGAAACGGGTATATACGAGCAGTTGGATCCCGCGTACGATATCCCCGCAGCATACGTAGACGGCAGATATTACTGCACCGCAAGCGGCTCACCGGCTACAGAGGTGTACTCCTTGGATGCAAGCATGCAGGACAAGCAAAGCATCATAAAGGATTGTATTCTCTACTACGTAAGGTTTGATCACGTCACCTCACAGGACAGCGGCTACCTTACCTTTTCGGAATGGCGCGAGGCCGAGCTTGTGCCATGCACCTACGATCTTGCCACGCACCGCAAGGATATGAACCAAACCGCGCCCAAATCGGGATTGACATGGGGCGACTACGTTTGCTACACGCAGCCCGCAGAAGAGCCGCGGCTGATGGGCGAATGCGGATTGAATGGCAAAGTCTATAACCGTACGGGCGGCACGGTCTACCGCTACAACACCGCCACCGACCAAGAGGAGATTCTGTTTTCCAACGATGATCTTGTCATCGGCAGCCCCGAGATCGTTGGCGGATATCTGGTTTACGATTTCGGTGCATTTGTCAAGCACGACATGTTCAACTGCCCTTACTGGCAGACAAACGCGGGCGGCAAGCTTGTCATCGATGTAGAAACCGGCAACTATTGCGTTTATTTCAATACCTGGGATAAGACACTTTCTCAATACTGAACTTTGAAAGGACACGCCATGAAGCTGATCGTATGTGAACTGAAAAAGCTGCTTGGGATGCGCTTTTTGCGCGTTTGCTTGCTTGTGCTTTTGTCGATCTGCTTTGCGCTGTCCTTTTTTGCTGCCGAGAGCAGTCAAAAGGATACCGTTCCGCATAAAGAATTAGAGGCGTTTTTTGACCTTTACTTTGAAAATCGGGCAGAAATGGACGCATATTACGAGGAGCTTGTGCGGGGCGAGATACACGATCCGATGCAAGAGCAGCGTCCGCAACAATCGGAGCAAAAATACGCGCCCGACGGATACACCGATCTGCAAATGTTCTCGGCACTCTATGCTGCGATCGAGCAGGCGCAGGGGCATCCTGAGCGCATGGATGGGGTGGTTGAATCTGCCGAGAAAAACTTAGCAGAATTTCGCGCCATGGGCATCCCGGAAAGCAGCTACAACTACAGGCTGCAGCAAAAAATCATCCATACGTACACCGAGCTGAAAAGCACCGTGCGCATCGGCATTGAGCCGACGTGCGGATGGGAGATTTATTTCAACCACTCGGCGCAAAACGCGTTGCTTTTCGTGCTTGTCTTGCTTGTTTCTGTTTGTATTGTATCCTTCGACCGCACGGTCGGCATGCTGCCCGTCGTTGCTTGCACCAAGCGCGGCAAAACGGGACTTGCGGGAGCAAAAATTCTTGCGCTCCTGCTTGCAGTTGTGTGTCTTGTGCTGCTGTTCTCGCTTTCCTCGTTTGCAGCAGTCGGGCTTGCATACGGATATTCCTCAGCATCCAACGCCATACAATCGGTTCCCGGCTTTGCGCTTTGCCCCTATGCGCTGTCGATCGGACAGTATCTGGCTTTTTCGTTGCTTTTGCGCATTGTTGCATTTTGCCTGTTCGCGGCCGTGTCAGCCTTGATCTGTACGCTGATCCATAATCGCGCATGCGCCTTTGGAGCAGGACTTTTGCTCCTTGGCTCGCAATATGCACTGAACAACATTTCCCATATCAACCCCGACAGTGCATGGAAAAACCTCAATCTGATCGCTCTTACAGATGCCTCTCCTTTGTTTGCAAGGCTGCGCACCTGCAATCTGCTCGGCATGCCCCACCCTTACGTGCCGCTCGCAGTTGGGTTGGGAATCATACTGACCGCTCTGGTTTTTGTGCTATTCGGAGTTGTTTTTGTGAAGAGGCACAACAGCTCTACAAAAAAGGGGGCATCCTTCAATCTGCCGGTCAGGCTCAAGAAATTGGCCGGCAAGCGCCATTTGCCAAGCTTGATACCCAAAAACTTGTTCGGCATAGAGCTATACAAGATGCTGCTTGCATCCGGCATGGTTTTCGTGCTTATTCTGCTGGGGGCGGGAAAAATCGCATACGCGCAATACGAGTACCGCAATCCGGGCACCGTTTCCGATCGCGTCTACTATAAACATATGACCGAGCTGGAAGGCCCTTTGACCGAACAAAAACTTTTGCTGATACAGGAGAAAAGAGATACAATCGACCAAGCACTTGCTACATCCGATCAGATGCAAGAGGACTTTATCGCAGGCAAGATCACGCAAGCACAATACGCTGCATACCTGGAGCAGCTCGAATACGCCAAATCCGAGGACGCGCATTGGTCAGTCGTGGAGCAAAAGCGCGACCGCCTGCTCTCGCTTTCAAAGCAAGGGGCGCAAGGCTGGCTTTTGTATGACACAGGCTGGCTCAAGCTCTTGGATTCCAAGGCAAATCTGCTGCTTTTGCTGACCATCGCCCTGTTTGCCTCACATGCCTTTTCGATGGAATACCGCCGCAAAGGCCCATCCGACGGCTTTGCATCCGTCTTACGCACCACCCCCAAGGGAAGATCTGACACTTATTTTGCCAAAATGGCAGCCGTTCTTTCGGTATCGGCAGGTATTTGCATTCTCTTCTCTCTTACCGATCTTTTGAGCGCGGCATCCCAATACACGCTGCCCGCTGCAAATGCACCCTTGGCATCGCTATCGGGATTTGAAAGCACCTCCTATCCGCACACAATCGGCAGCTACTACGCGCTTTTGCTGATGGGCAGATGCGCCCTTGTCCTGCTGACAGCCCTTGGCATCACCTCTCTCTCCTGCCTTTTGCGTCGCAGCTTGTACGCAATGGCAATCGGCATTGCCATCGTGCTGCCGATCGTGTTGACGCACGCGTCCATTTATGCAGTCATCCCCGTATTGCTGCTGAACGCTGTGCTGACCGTTACTGCATACCGCAAATTTTCCACATGAAAGGAACGCAAACATGAAATTACAAATCAATGATATATCAAAGTCTTACGGTTCAACACGGGCTTTGAAAAGCTTTTGCGCAGAATTCACCCCGGGCATCTATGCCCTGCTGGGACCTAACGGCTCGGGCAAGACCACGCTGATGAACATTCTGACCGGCAATCTCCGCGCGGACGCGGGAAATATCACCTTCACCGACGAGGACGGCAACACCGAAAACGTGGCTGCCATGGGCAAGAGATTTCGCGCCATGCTGGGATTCATGCCGCAGTACCCGGGCATGTACGCAAGCTTTACCTTAGAGGAATTTTTACAATACGTTGCCACGCTCAAGGGCGTGGGTGAGGAATTGCCCAAAAAGCAGCGGGATGCGCTGATCAAGGCGCAGATCGACGGCGTTTTGCAGGCGGTGGAGCTTTCCGACGTGGCGCGCCACAAGATCGGCTCACTCTCGGGCGGCATGAAGCAGCGCCTTGCCCTTGCACAGGCGGTGCTGGGGGATTCCAAAATCCTGATCCTTGACGAGCCGACCGCGGGGCTTGATCCCAAACAGCGCATCGCGGTACGCAATTACATCTCGCGCATTGCCATGGGCAAGATCGTCATCATTGCCACGCACGTGGTGTCCGATGTGGAGTTTATCGCCAAGGAGATCATCATGCTGCGCAAGGGTGAGATCATCCAAAAAGCCCCAGGCCACGAGCTTTTGCAGCAGCTGGAGGGCAAGGTGTGGACGCTGTGCGTGCCTGAGGGTGAGATCGCTGCCGTGCAAAGCACCTTTTCCGTGACCAATATCTCTGCCGCCGAGCATCAGCCCGGCATGGCAGTCCTGCGCGTGCTTTGCGACGATCGCCCCGCCCCCAACGCGTGCGAGCAATCCCCCACCCTGGAGGACTATTACCTGTACGTCTTCGGACAGCAGGCGTAATAAAATCAATCAGTAGCAAGGAGGCGGCATAATGGAACAGATGCACAGCACGGGGTTGGTTTCGGTATCGTTCCGCGGGCATTCGCCGCGCGAGATTCTGCGCGCAATGAAGGATGCGGGGCTTTCCCATATTGAATGGGGCAGCGACGTGCACGCGCCCTGTCTTGACGCAGCACGGCTTGACGAGCTTGTGGCGCTCATGCGCGAATTCGGCGTTTCCTGCTGCTCGTACGGTACGTATTTCCGTCTTGGACAGACGCCGCTCGCCGAGCTGGAGGCCTATATCCTTGCCGCCAAGCGTTTGGGGACAGACACCTTGCGCGTCTGGTGCGGCACCAAATCGGGCGCGGATATGACGAAAGGAGAGGTCGTGTCCTTGCTTGCCGACTGCCGCGCGGCGGCCGATATGGCAGAAAAGCACGGTGTCACGCTTTGCACCGAGTGCCACATGGGCACCTTCACCGAGCGTCCCGAGGACGCGCTTTGGCTGATGCAGGCGGTCAACTCCCCGCATTTTCGCACCTACTGGCAGCCCTTCCAATGGCGCACGGTAGAACAAAACCTCCATTATCTGCGCACGCTTTTGCCGTACGTGACGCACCTGCACGTCTTTCAATGGAAGCAAAACGATCGCTATTCCCTTTGCGACGGCATGGCCGAATGGCAAGACTACCTTGCGCTTTTGGACAGTCCCCACACGCTTTTGCTGGAATTTATGCCGGACAACAGGCTTGACACACTCTGCGCAGAGGCCTGTTCCCTGCGCACCATCATAGGAGAACGCGAATGAAAGCCATCTTTTTATGTAACTCCCCCGAAAACGTGCGACGCGTATACGACGCGACAGCCATGACACGTCTGCACGCACTCTGCACGCTTGATACGCGCATTTACACCCTTGCAGATCTTGCATCACTCCCCACGGACACCCGGATCATTTTCTCAACCTGGGGCATGCCGACCTTGACCGAGGCACAGATCGCGCAATATCTGCCGCATCTTGCCTGCGTCTTTTACGCAGCGGGCAGCGTGCAGGCATTCGCACGTCCGTTCTTGCGCTGCGGTGTGCGCGTGTTCAGCGCGTGGGCGGCCAATGCCGTGCCGGTTGCGGAATATACCGTATCCCAGATCCTGCTTGCCAACAAGGGCTTTTTTGCGCAGGCAAGAGACATGAAAATCCACCACCCCGCTCCGCGCAGCACCGCTTACCTTGGCAATTACGGGCAAAGCGTGGGCTTGATCGGCTGTGGCATGATCGGTTCACTTGTCGCAGAAATGCTCAAGGCATACGAGCTGGACGTGCTTGCTTACGATCCCTATCTCCCTGCCGAACGGGCGGACGCACTGGGTGTGACGCTTTGCCCGCTTGACACGCTTTTCGAGCGGTGCGCGGTGATCTCCAACCACCTGCCCAATAACGCACAAACGCGCGGCATGCTGACCGAAGCGCAATTTTCGCGCATGCGTCCGTACGCCACCTTTCTCAACACGGGACGCGGTGCGCAGGTAGTCGAAGCCGATCTCATCCGCGTGCTTGGCGATCGCCCCGACCTGACCGCCATTCTGGACGTGACGGATCCCGAGCCGCCCGTGGCGCATTCTCCGCTCTATACCCTGCCGAATTGCATTCTGACACCGCACATTGCAGGCAGCATCGGCAACGAGGTGTGGCGCATGTCGGCCTACATGGCAGATGAATTTGCTCGATATCTGCAGGGCAGTCCCGTCAGATACGAGGTCACAGAGCAGATGCTTGCGACTATGGCTTAAACAGAAAGAACTCCCGATGCAGCGCATCGGGAGTTCTCAGTCTGTCGAAAAACGCCCTTCTTCACTTTCGCGTGATGGGCGTTTTTCGTCAGACTGAAGAATTATTTCTTGCTGTAAAGCAGTATCTTGCTCTGTCGTTTATTCGGAATGGTCACGCAAAGCCCATCTTCTGCAAGCACCTTGCCCATAATCTCCCACGTTTCCTTGGTATCGATATCGGTCACGGTGTAGGTCGCATCGGGATCCAGCCCCTCCAGCACGTAGCAGGAGGTAACGCAGTTCGAATCTGCGCGACGGAAGGCCATGATCATGCCGTCCCCCGCCTCGGGCCTGTCGTAACGGTAGGCAGCCCAGCCGCCATGCGCATAAGACCAGCCCGCATTTTCCAGCGGATAGAAATCGCAGGAGAAGAAATGGCGCAGCGAGCGGTATTCGTCGCACATTTTCTTCATCCAGGCGCACTTTTCCTCGTCCGGCTCGGGGCGATCGGGGCGGTCGGTCCACCACCAGCTGCCCACGTACGCGGGAGCATACGAGCTTCTCGTGGCATAGGTGTCCCCCATCCTCTTGCACACACCGCCGGAGCAAGGCACTAAGCGATTGTAGCCAAACATCTGCGTCTGGATCGCATCGGGATCGAGATCCGGCTCGCAAAAGGCATCGGTGCGCCAGATCGGAATGGCTCTTTGCAGGGACTCAAAGTCGATGCGGCGTCCGCCCGAGGCACAGTTATCAATGACAAGATCGGGATATTTTGCACGCAGATCGTCCCAAAGGCGGTACAGGTTCATGATATACCTGATCTCGTTGATGCCGCCGCGATCCATCTCGTCGGTAATGCGCCAGGATTGCAGGGGTTCCATGTTGAAATCCTGTCTGAAGCACTTGATATGCAAGGTGTCAATAAAGGAGCAGATCACGTCAAACAGATACTCTCGCACCTCGTCCTTGTCAAGGCGCAAAAGCAGATAAAAGCCGTCCAGAGGATACAGCCATTCGGGATGCGCAAGGGCAAGATCAGTTCCCGGATACGCACGCTCCGGCTCCATCCATAAAAGGAACTTCATGCCCGACGCATGCACGGTATCCACCACGTCGCAAAGACCGTCCGGATGCTCGTCCGGACGCACCTGCCAGTTGCCGACCTGCTTATACCAATCGGCTGCTCCGGGCGTACCGCCCTTGCCGTACCAGCCTGCATCGATCCAATAATAATCGGCCTTGACACCGTGATCGCGGAACTTGTTCAAATGATACAGGTGACGCTCGGTGGTCAGTCCCATGCCCTCCAGCGCAAAGGGAAACTGCTCGGGAGAAAAGGGACACAGCTCATTCTTGATCAGTCGGCGGAGCTGATTGCTGCCCTGCACGCGCGTGCCGTGAAATTCCATGAGCAGAATGGAGGAGGTACGGATCCTCTCACCCGGATGCAGCTTGAAGGCGGTATATTCCAGACCGGTCTTCAGCTCCAGCGTGTCGCCCTGCGTGTGCGCAAAGGACGCGTGCCACTGCCCCGACCAGCCAATGACGGCGTAAAGGCCGCGATTCTCGGTATAAAACTCAAAGAAGGGCATCTGTCCGCTTGAGGATCGGCCGCCCATGGGATGGAAGGAACGCGAGGTGTTCAAAGACATTTTTGTTTCGTGTACCTTACACTCCTCCGAGATACTGTCGGAGCGCAGATAGGCCTCGTAGCCGGCGCAGCCGTCGGTATCAAACAAAGAAAGGGGCGGCGTTTGCCCGGGAACCTCGGCAAAGCACCAGGTAGCATCGCAATCCAGCACGTTACTGATCAGACCGCTGTCATATTCACCGCAATTCTCAAACCAGAGCATCCAGCTGATCGCATTGTATTTGGGATATTCCTTGATGTGCAGCTCAACGCGCAGCCCGTCGAACAGCTCGTACAGGCGGCCGTAATCGGTCACGGTCACCTTGGCATCCGCCAGATCAAAGGGCTTATTCCTGTATTGAAATGAAAAACGAGGTACGGTATTCATATGTTCTTTCCTTCCGTTTATAATCTGATGTGGTATCTGTATTATAAATCATGGAATAAATATTGTCAATAAAATAAGACAAATAGACAGAAAACACAGACTAAAATACACATGTTGTTTGTGCATGCTTGACAAAGACAAGTCTTGCATGCTACAATAATTATATCATTAACCACATTTTATCTGCCGAGAAGAAAGGATGAGTGAATGACTCCCAAAAGAATTCTTTGCTACGTATTGGGACTTGCGTCCCTTTTGACAGTCCTTGTCTCTTGCAAGGACATAAACGGCACAAAGGACCCGGAGCTTGACACGGGCGCATCCGAGCAACTGGAGCAAAGTGCCGCAACAGAGCAGACAGAACCCGAAACCGAGCCTGAACCCGAGCCTTTGCCTTATCTGATCCCCTACCCCGATCGCATCAATCTTGCCGATCTGGATGAAAAGGTGTTCAAAACGGCATTCGGACGCGGTACCGCGACCACGATCACGCAAAGCGAAAACGGACTTGAGGCCTTGGCCAAGAACGAATCGCGTGATCCCGGCTTTTCATGGAATATAGACAATATGTATAAAGCAGCCGGTTATCCGATCAATGAGGACACGGGGGCTTACGTACCCTTTACCCCCGAGCAGAAAAGGGTGATCGTTTTCAAGGTACAATCCAAATGGGGCGGTGCCTTTGAAATGTTTTACGCAACCAACGAACGCGAGAGCGCCAAAGGGCAATACGCCATGACTGAGCTTTATAAAAGCGATTTTGATTTCTTTGGCGAACGCGTCTGGCAGTACGTGATATTTGAAGCGGACGAGGCCACCGAGGATTGGTGCGTGCGCTTCAACAACGGCTTCCGCCTGGATTATTCCAACTTTGTGAACAAGGGCGACCTCTTTGTTCTCGGAGCCATCGCGTTTTGCGCAGACCGCGCTGAGGCCGAAGCGTATATCGCCAAGGATCGCGGAGAGCAAGCTCCCGTCCCCGAGGTGGATGCCGGATATTACGTGTGCCTGTACGAGGACAGATTGCATCTGCCCAAGGATAACGTCAGGGAGGTATTCTCCTCGCTTGATCAAGCGAAGGAATATTGCGACAAGTACATGAAATACGGCTATCGCGTGGCAAACGAAAAGGGTGAGATCGTATACATCCCCTATACGCTGCTGCAGACAAACCTCTTGCGCGAGGGATATTGCATCGTTACCTACGCAAGAGAGGAAAAATTCAAGTACGGTGATTCCTGCACCAATCCCGGCATCAACCACGCGCCGCACCGCACAAGCTGCGACAGACTTGTGGACTGGATCCTGTACCGAGCAGGCTTTACCGACCAGCCCCTGGTTCAGGGTAAGGTGGTATCTAACCTGCACCCTTGGTGCGAGGAGATGGGCTTTGAAAAGATCACGCGCATCGAGGATCTGCGCGCAGGCGACATCATATTCGTCAATCCCGCAAGGGACGGCGGGCCGCAGCACGTATTCATGCTTGCCTCGGACGTCGAGGACGGAAAAGCGCTGCGCTACGACCACGGCTCGGACTCGCGCATCATGAATAAAAAGCAGCCCACCAAGGAGCCTGTCAGCTACGGCGACGCCGTCTTCCTCTTTGCATACAGACCGATCGCGACTGAGCAAAACAACATTTATTACAGCGATCTTTACGCCAATCCGTAACACGCATCAGATCATGAAAAAGGAGAAAACAACATGCCCAAACTGATCAAACGATTGATACTGTGCGCCATTTGCGCATCCATGCTGCTCGGCTGCTTTGCCTGCCGCGGCAACCAACAGGATCCCGAAACGCAAAGCACAGAGCAAAATACCACCGAAGAGCCGGGTACGCAGGACGTTGACCGCTCCGAGCCGCAGCAGGGACCTTTTCAGAACACGACCGATCTGAGCTTTGAAAAACAGACAGTCACCGAGAAAGAAATGGTGATCTCCGAACAGCATGAATACCATGCAGATCATCCCGATCCCGTATTCGCCATCGGTGAAGGAAAAGCCAAAAAGGGTACCGTTACCCTCAACGCCAACACGGTTGCCAACTTCAACATAGGCGTCAAGTTCAACGAGACCGTGACCGCCAAATACCAGTTCAAGCTGACCTCCACCGAGCCTGAGCCCGAAGCAAATTACGACTCCGTTTATCTCGGCCTGCGCCTTTCCGGCACGGGTACGGCACCCAACCATGAGTCCTCCCGCGTCTGGATTTTGATGAAGGACCAAAAGATCGGTCTGCGCACGGGCAAATGGCCGGGCTGCAAGATGGTTACCTGCCCCGTGGATTTCTCCAAGGGTGTCAGACTGACCATCGAGGACGATCCCGTTTCCAACGTGATCTCGATCTTCTACAGCAACGAGGGTACCCAAACGCCTCTGGCAAAGCTGGTCATTCTTGACGACAAGCTTGAATTCTATCTGGAAGGAAGCAAGACGCCCGACATCACCGAGCCGCTCGAAGAGCCGGTTGCAAGAACGGGATTCGCGCGTTTTTGGACACATCACATGAAAAAATCAGCAAAAATTTCGGACATCGTGGTATCCGGTGAATCCACCGCATCCACCACAGATCCCATCGACATGCTCAATTCCCGTGACGTATTCGCGGACACCTGGGTTGCGACCGACGACGTCGGCCGTACCACGCCCGTAGGCAGCGATACCGCAGCCCCGGGTGACAAAAAGGTTGGTATCTTCTACTTTATGTGGCACAATGCCACCAAGCAGGGACAGAACCCGCTGTTCGACCACACGGCAGCCTACCTTTCGGGCGGTGTGGACGCTGTCTGGGATCTGATCCCGCAGGGAAACCTCGGCTTTGCGCACTATTGGGCGCAGCCTTACTTTGGCTATTACAACTCGGATGACGAATGGGTGATCCGTAAGCACGGCTACATGCTTGCAGAGGCAGGCGTGGACTTCATCTACGTGGATGCCACCAACGGCATCATCTATGAGCACAATCTGGAAACGCTTTTGCGCGTCTGGAGTGAGATGCGCACCGAGGGCTATCAGGTTCCTCAGATCTGCTTCCATTGCGGTAACACCGATTCCCTTGCCGCAGCATCGCTCAACTTCCTTTGGAATAAATACTACTCTACAGGCAAATACGCAGACATGTGGTTCTTATGGGATGACAAGCCGCTCATCTTCTTCCCCGACTCGCTCAAGAGAACCCTGTCCGATGAAATAAACGAATTCTTCACCGCACGCCAGAGCTGGGCGTTCACGACCGATGGCTGGTACACCTCCAAGGACGGAAAGGGGCGTTGGGCGTGGGCTGATATGTATCCGCAATCTCCCGGCCTTTCCCCCGAGGGCGAGGTCGAACAGATGGTGGTCATGTGCGGCTTCTGGGCAAACGGCAGCGCAGGCACAAACGGCGGCCGCAGCTATACCAAGAAGAACGGTATCCCCGACTACGAGGGCGACTGGGAATTCGGCTACGCACTCATGAATACCACATCGGGACTCGGCCTTGCTTTCCAGGAGCATTTTGATTACGCCATGGAGGTCGATCCTCCGCTGATCATGATCACGGGCTGGAACGAATGGTGGGCTGGCCGCTGGGGCGGCGGCTCGGGTAACCCCGCACAGGGGCAGATGATCTGCAACGAATACAGAGTCAATCAGAGCATACCCAAATACCAGTGGTACTACGTGGATGCCTTCAATACCGAATATTCCCGTGACATTGAGCCTATGACAGGCGGCTATAACGACAACTACTTCTACCAGATGGTGCAGAACATCCGCAAATACAAGGGCTCCCGCGCCCAAGAGGCCGCTTTCGAGCAATGGGCGATCGATATCAAGGGAGATCTCGGACAATGGTACATCGTAGGCCCCGAATACCGCGACTACGGTGGCGATACCGTGGATCGCGACCACTTCTCTTACGTAGGAGATTTCCGCTACGTCAACACCTCCGGCCGTAACGATTTCGTGACCTGCAAGGTCTCCTCGGACGCTGACAACCTCTACTTCTATGCAGAGTGTGCCGAGGACATCACCGCTCCCGAGGGCACAAACTGGATGAATCTCTATATCGATGCCGATTGCAACAGCGAAACCGGTTGGTATGGCTACGACTTTATCATCAACCGCTCGCAAAAGGACGGCAAGGTCTCGGTTGAGAAGTTCGTGGGCAAGGATACCTGGGAATTTGAAACCGTTGGCCAGGCTGAATACGATCTGCGCGGCAACGTGCTGCAGATCAAGGTCGCACGCTCGCTCATAAACCCGGGCGATTCCTTTGATTTCAAGTGGGCAGACAATTCCGTATCTGACGGCAACGTCATGCAGTTCCTGGATCTGGGTGACGCTGCGCCCAATGACCGCTTCAACTACCGCTACACCACCGTGCAGACCGAGGTCAAGCTCCCCGAAGTGCTGACCGAGGACATGATCGTGCTCAAGGCAGGCTCTTACAATGCGTTTGCAGGCGGCAAGCAGGTAAGACTGGATGCCTCCAGCACCAAGGCCGTACTGATGGGACGCGGCAACGAGTTCTATCTTCCCAAAACCTTTGTAGAACAGGTCATCGGCGTTTCCTGCGAAGGCCTTGAAACCTACAACCATTACGGCATTCCCTACGTCATGCCCGCCGAGGCGATCGCAGCCGCAGGCAAGGTCGTGACCATCTCCGAGGACGGCCTGGTAGTCATCTCCTCTGCAGCCATTGAGGACAATGACATGCTGACCACGCTGTACCGCGCACTGATGTAATTTTCGATCAATAAAAAAGATCCGAGTTTCCCTTTCGGTAACTCGGATCTTTTTTTACGTTACGGGAGACTCGGACTTGATCGACGCCATGTATTCGCGGGGAGAAATGGACATCCTGCGCTTGAATACCTTGGAAAAATACTGTGCATCCGGATAGCCGCAGCGAAGTGCAACGTCACTGACGCTGGTAAAGCCCTGCTTGAGCATGGTGCAGGCATGCTGGATGCGTACCGTGTGCAAATACTCCACGATGCCCACACCCACGTGCCGCTTAAAGACCGTGGACAGATATTTCTTGTTATATTTCAAGTCGCTGCCCAATCGCTCCAAGGAAAAATCCGGATCCGAAAAATGCTCGTCCACATATTTCTGGATCGCAGAGATCAGATCCATCCGTCCTCTCTCATGAGAGGAAAACTCGGGCATGCGTCTGCCAAGATAGGCAAAGGTATGCAACAGGACAGCCTCGCTCGAAATGTCCGAAAGCTCCGCAGGACTGCCAAGCCCCTGCAGCCAGACAGTTTCAAGCTCTGTGCAATCCGGATAATGAAAATTCTTGGAAGAGATCCCCAATTTATCCATGATCCGATTGCCGCGTGCGCCCAAAAAGCTGATATACATATATCGAAAATCTGCAACCGACTCAATGGCAAACGGCTCTGCCGGGAAGGAAAAGAACACGTCGCCCTTCTCAAGAGACAATACCTGACCGCGCGTATGCAGCCTTCCCTGCCCTTGCAGCACGAAATACACGGTGTAGAGCGACTTCAGTCGCAGGCCCGTATAGATCTGCTCCTTGGTTTCCAAAACGAAATGGACGGTATGAATACTGTGATCGTTGTTCTCACGAGGGACGAAACGACAAACGTTCTGCTCAGCCATGATCCTTCCTCCTTTGATAAGATGGCAACAGTATAGCATATGTTTGCAAAGAAGTCAATCACAAGATGACTATTTTTCACAAATATGTGGAATTTAGCCACAGACTGCGGGGTGTAAAATGTGATATAATGATGGTACAGAGAGTTGACCGCTCCCGATCGACCGACGATCCATTCTTCATCACACATGCGAAAGGAAACATATCTCATGAAAAAAGTACGTATTGGCGTTTTGGGTGCCTATCGCGGCACCAGCATGATCAACTACTGCAAGAGAGCAGACCACGCCGAGGTCGTTGCCATCTGTGACAAAAGTCCCGAGGCGCTGGACGCGCAAAGAGAGGCCGCTGCCGGCTTGAATATCACCTTCTATGACCATTTTGACAAATTCATTGAGCATGACATGGATGCCGTGGTGCTGGCCAACTATGCAAACGAGCATGCTCCCTTTGCCATCCGCTGCTTAAAGAAGGGCTTGCACGTTTTCTCCGAGGTGCTTCCCGTTCAGAATATGAAGGAGGCTGTGGAGCTGGTTGAGGCCGTGGAGCAAAGCGGTCTGGTCTATGCTTACGGTGAAAACTACTGCTATATGCCCGCCTCCTACGAGATGAAAAAGCTTTATGACAGCGGTGAGATCGGTGAATTTGAATACGGCGAGGGCGAATACATTCACAACTGCGAATCCATCTGGCCCTCCATCACCTACGGTGAGCCGGATCACTGGCGCAACGGCGGCTATGCCACCTTCTACTGCACGCACTCCTTAGGCCCCATCATTCACTCCACAGGTCTGCGCCCCGTGTCCGTCGTGGGCTTTGAGGGAACGAAAAATGCCCGCGGTCTGCGCTGCGGACGCAAATGCGGACAGTTTGGCATGGAGCTGGTCACGCTGGAAAACGGCGGCATTGTCAAATCGATCCACGGCAACCTGTACAAGAACTCGATCTGGTACACCATGTACGGCTCCAAGGGACGTATGGAGTGCGGCCGCGAGGATGCCATGGACGGACATATTGCCAAGATCTACGTCAACAAGGATGAATATGACGGCGGCTATGAAACAAGCTCGCTGCGCTCCTACTTCCCCGATCACGGCATGAAGGAT
>JAZUSJ010000005.1:0-5232 GCA_045606685.1 Eubacteriales bacterium | reverse complement strand
TGAAGATGTAATTGAGAGAAGCATAGCAAGAATACCGATGTATCAAGCATTGGATACCATTAAAATTGATACAAACGCAAAAGCTGTGGCTATGATTGCAAATGAGATAAAGCAGTTGTAATACTGACAAATTCCAATTTGATGGGGAGATTTAAATGATAGATATTACTACTTGGATGCAAAAATTTTTGCACTCACTAAATGAGACATTCGCCAACCGTGTATGGTTTGTTGGATTGCAAGGAAGCTACGGCCGCGGCGAAGCTTGTGATACGAGTGATATTGATATTGTTGTTATACTTGACGAGTTAACCACCTCGGATATTCAAAAATATAATGCAATGTTAAATACTCTACCTCACAGAGAGCTGATATGCGGTTTTGTTTCGGGAAAGGACGAGCTTCTTCATTGGGAGCCTTCCGACCTTTTTCAGTTTTATTATGATACAATCCCGATAAAAGGAAGCCTTGATGAATTATTGCCGTTGCTTGACAAGGTAGCTGTTGAAAGAGCAATTAAAATTGGTGCTTGCAACATATATCACGGCTGTGTTCACAATATGCTACATGAAAAAAGTGAGGATATTTTGCGAGATTTATACAAATCAGCTTCTTTCGTTGTGCAGGCAATAGCTTTCAAACAAACGGGAAACTATATCAGCCACCAAAAAAAATTGCCCCAAGTTGTATCTTCCGATGAACAGGTTATCGTTGAAACATTTATGAATTTGAAAAATGGCGAAACGGCAGATTTCAATTTGATGTCCGAAGCATTATTTGCTTGGGCGAAGAAATGGATTAACGAAACGAATTAAACAAATTCCAATTTGACGAGCTGAATAGGCATTAAGCGTTGGTGTGATTTTGGTGCAAATTTGGTGCAACACTTTACAGGGCGATACTCACGATATTCACGATATCGCACGAAAACACACGATAAATCTACGATATCACACGATATTTCACGTTATTCACGATATCAAACAGTGTTCTTAAAACTCCAAGAGATAATCTGTTTTATCTCATATACAAAAAGCTCTGCTATGCAGGGCTTTTTGTGTTTTATCTTCACCCGGATAATCGCAAAGGATTTTGGAAATCGCACCCCGAGTGTCATCCTGAGCGAAGGAGAGGTTGCGACGCAACCGAACCGAGTCGAAGTTTTGCGGGTCGAGGATGCGCATTTTGCAACTTGTTGCAAAAAAAAGCGCACCGCAGCAAGCAAAACCGCAAGCCATGACACCGGGGACTGTCCTCTGTGACGTGTCCGCGGGACATGTTACTGAGGGACTGTACCCTGTGTCGTGGCGGCGCGGGATCTGCGCAGGCTTCTGACACGCCGCCGGCACAAAGAACTTCTTGTAGGGACAGGCGTCCTCGACTGTCCACAAAAAATGCAACAAAGGCCAAGCAGACTTTGAGAAAACCCATTGCAGATCCCTTCCTCGTCTGTGCTTTGCACAAACGAGGAAGGGTTTGGATCGGGTCGGGGCACTCGTGCCGCTCCCTCACCAAAACTTCGTCTTCGTCATTTCACCGCATCGCGGTGAAATTCCTGCGCTCAGGATGACACTCGAGGCGAGCGAATTCATGAAATAAACACCTTCCTATTTACTTTTTGCCGTTTTTATGGTATAATGCAACTGTGAAATAAACTTGAAATTGACTGGGGGCGGAACTATGGGACTGTTGGATCGGTTGAAAAAAAGCCAATCCGATAAAGAAAGCTATGATGCAAATTTGCAGCAGGCGCTGACTTTGTCAAAAACAGGGAAGCACACCGAGGCATATCCGATATTTGAAGATCTGTATCAAAAAGACAACAATGCGACCAATACCTTCAATTTATTTCAATGTGCGGTGTATTGCGATAAAACCGAGGTTGAAGGGGAATTGTATGAAAAGCTGAAGTGTTATTCTCCGGACGTGAAAAAAGAGCCGATGGAATTGAGCGGTTGCTTTGTCAGATATTGGTATGCCTGTATTCTTTGCGAGGTGGGCAGAGGTTGCGAAGCGGTTGCAATCGTTGACTATCTGATCGACGTGATCTCTCATTATAAAATTACCGATCCCACTTTCTTGTACGTAAGAGGAATCCCTTCGGCGCAGATGGTGTATGATCTGATCAGGAAAACGTTTGCGGATGATCAAACACAATGCAATGCATATAAAAAGAAGCTCGTGTCGCTGTTGGATCGTAACACGAAATTGCACGATTTTAAGGAGGAAGGTCAATGAAATATCAATATGACAGTAAGCTGACAAACTGGAAAATGATCCAGCTGAATGCAAACACAAAGCGGTCAAATATCGAGCTGTTCATCACGGACATCATTGATATCGCCTGCTACGAATGAAATGCGTGACTTTGGAGGTATAATTTGCAAAATATGATCAGAAATATACAAGAGCGCGACAGGGAAGCGGTGCTGTCCATGATGCGCACGTTTTACGCGTCCGACGCGGTGTGGAGCAACGGCTCGGACGAAATTTTCGCGGCTGACGTGGACGCGTGTCTGTCGGACTCTCCCTATATCGAGGGCTACGTATTCGAGGGAGAGAGCGGTTTGCAAGGCTATGCCATGGTGGCCAAGAGCTTTTCGACCGAATTCGGCAAGCCCTGCATGTGGCTGGAGGATATCTACGTTGCGCCCGAATTCCGCGACCGCGGCATCGGCAGCATGTTTATGTCGTATATCCAAAACAAATACACGGACGCGATCTTCCGCTTAGAGGTCGAGCCGGAAAACGAGAGAGCCGTTCACGTATACGAAAAGTGTGGCTTTGTCGTGATTCCTTATATGGAAATGAAGAAATAAGTCACTCCACTGTCGGTTGAGTCCCCCACATTCAACCGTCGGTGTGTTGATTTTTACCCCGCAAGCAGGTAAACTAAGACCGAAAAGGAGGGCGCAACACATGGATCAAATCAAGATCGGCAAGTTCATTGCCGAATGCAGAAAAAACAAGAACATGACGCAGGCGCAGCTGGCAGAGAAGGTCGGGGTGACCGATCGCGCTGTGTCCAAATGGGAAAACGGCCGATCCATGCCGGATTCCTCGATCATGTTGGAGCTTTGCGGTGAGCTTGGGATCACCGTCAACGAATTACTTTGTGGGGAGAGAATTATTATGGAAAACAATCAACAGAAAAACGAACAGCTCTTGCTGAATATGGCAAAGGAGCTGGAAGCCAAGAATAAAATCATTTGGCGGAATATGTGGATCATTATGATTGTCAGTATGATTGCGCTGCTTGCCGGTGTTTTTGCCGCGGCGTTCTTTGTGCCCGAAGGTATCTGGCAGCTGATAGCGATCATTGGAATCGTCATTGTGTTTCTGATACCGTGCTTCTACGCATTAAAGCTCGAGGTCAGTGTAGGTGCTTATAAGTGCAAAAATTGCGGTTACGAGATCGTGCCTACCTATTCCGAAGCATTGTGGGCAATGCACATGGGAACCACGCGCTATCTCAAATGCCCTGTGTGTCAAAAGCGCAGCTGGTGCAAAAAAGTCTTAAAGAAATAAACTCCTTTTACAGCACTCGCTTGGGCGGGTGCTGTTTTTCACTTTTTTGCAATATTCACAAAAAGTTTACAATGCTCGCCTGCGCATTTTTGTCTTACAACGACATGCACAAAAGCAATCGGCGAGAGAAACAAAAAGGGAGAGTTTCCACCAAAAATTGATGAATTTTTCACAAACCTATAGACTTTTATAAAATTATATGATATAATAAGACGGTTATAATTTAAAGTAATCACAGGAGGATTTACTAACCATGAAAAAGAAATTGACTACGGTTGAATTTCGTGGCACTCCGGAGCAGGAAGCTCAGTTGCTTGAAGTGATCAAGAAGTATGAGGGCGTACCCGGTGCAACCATGCCCATCATGCAGGAGGCTCAGGCAATCTACGGCTATCTGCCCTATGAGGTGCAGAAGATCATCGCAGAGAAGACCGGCACGCCCATTGAAAAGATCTACGGCATTGCTACCTTCTATGCACAGTTCAAGCTCAATCCCGACGGTGAGATCGCTGTTGCAGTCTGCCTGGGTACCGCTTGCTACGTCAAGGGCTCGGGTGACATTATCAACAAGTTCTCCGATCTGCTCGGCGTTCCCGTTGGCAGCACGTCTCCCGACGGCAAGTACTCCCTGGAGGCTACCAGATGCATCGGTGCCTGCGGTCTTGCTCCCGTTCTTACCGTCAACGGTGAGGTTTACGGCAGACTGACCGTTGCTGACGTTCCCGAGATTCTCAAGAAGTACGTCGACTAATCCATCAAATTCGCGGTAAGACCGCAAAAATTCGGAGAAGAATTATGAAGATCAGCGAAATCAGTAAACTTTTGGACGCAAAGCTGCTTTGCGGTGAAGAGCATCTCAAAAGCGAGGTTGTTTCAGCTTGCTGCAGCGACATGATGAGCGACGTGCTCGCTTACGTCAAGGACCAAGGAGTACTTATCACGGGGCTCGTCAATTCGCAGGTGATACGCACTGCGAATATGATGGACATGATCTGCATTGTTTTCGTCAGAGGCAAGAAACCGACTGAAGAGATGGTGGAGCTGGCAGAGGAGTGCGGCATTGCCGTCATGTGCAGCGAAAAGCGCGCGTTTGAGGCAAGCGGTATTCTGTATGCGGCAGGGCTGTCCCACAGTACCGGGGGTCTGTGATGTCTGACGTTGTAAAGTTTCATTTTGACGTGGACGGCTCGGATTTTTCGTCTGCCGGTGCTGCGTCTGTTGCGGTAAAGAAAAAGCTGCGCCAGCTGGGTTATTCGCCCGAGGTGATCAGACGTGTGTCGATCGCCATGTACGAGGGAGAGATCAATATGGTCATTCACGCCAACGGCGGTACTGCCGACGTAGAGGCGTCCGATGACAAGATCGTGATCATCCTTGCGGACAAGGGCCCGGGAATCCCTGACGTGGAGCTTGCCATGCAGGCGGGATATTCCACGGCCAAGGATCATATCCGTAATCTCGGATTTGGTGCAGGCATGGGCTTGCCGAACATGATCAAATATACGGACGATCTGCGTATCGATACCGTAGTGGGAGAGGGAACCACCATTACCATGACGGTTCTGCTCTGAAGAAAATACATCAAATGATGCGAGGTGTGTATGATACGAGAGTACGAGCACTCGGTATCACTTGATATCGAAAAATGCAAGGGCTGTACTGCGTGCCTGAAGCGTTGTCCGACCGAGGCGATCCGCATCCGCG
>JAZUSJ010000004.1:0-12331 GCA_045606685.1 Eubacteriales bacterium | reverse complement strand
CGCATCCGTTTCGTTGACTTTTCCCTTATGGGAGCTTTTTAAGTTCTCCGTCTTGTGACGCTCTTTGATCAGGGCAACTTACAATAAGCCGTCCCCGCACGGGAAGGGGTTCCTCGCTGCGTAGCGTAGCGAGGGGAAGGGGCTGTCCGAACATATCGGAAAAGTTCTATATCGTGAATGAAACTATATTGATAGAAAAACAGCAGGAATTTGCTCATTTTAGAACAAATTCCTGCTTTTACCGCTAATATTGCTTTCAAATTTTCTCGACCTTTTTTTTAAAATTGTTTTTTACTTTTACTCCGCTTGAATATCCTTTGCGTAATACGCCTCCAGGACGCGTGCTGCGCTGAGCGAGGAATACGTGCCGCCCGCACCGTTTTCAATGACCACGGAAATCACGATCTCGGGGTTATCATAGGGTGCTGCACACACGAACAGCGCGTTGTCGATCTTGCCGGCACCGATCTGTGCCGTACCCGTCTTACCGCCTACGATCACAGGCACGTTTCGCATGAAATTGCTGACCGTGTAGCTTTCCTCCACCATCATTTTCATCCCGAGCTTGACGGTATCCAGCGTGTTATCCGCAATCGAAAGCTCGGACAGCACCTGCGGCTGCACGAATTTGACGGTTTCATTGGTAAAATACGTATTGACCGAGTGCAGAAGATGCGAGGAATAACGCGTGCCGCCGTTTAGCACGGTGCAAACGTAGGACGCGATCTGAATGGGAGTAAAGGAATTATCCGACTGTCCGATGGCGGCTACAATGGTATCGCCCGGCTGCCAGGTGGCAAGGCCGTTTTGCTCGCGGTATTCCTCCCCTGCCAGAATGCCGACCTCCTCGTAAAGCTCCACGCCCGTCTTTTGTCCAAGGCCGTAAAAACGGCAGTATTGATTCATATATTCAATGCCAAGCTGTCTGCCAAGCTCATAAAAATAGCAGTTACACGACACGCAGATGGCATTTGCGGCAGAAATATTGCCATGCACACCCGTGCATTTGGGCTGATAGCCGCTGCCAAGCCCCGTATAGGTTCCCTCGCACAGCAAGGAAGTGGACGCGTCTACCACGTTCTCCTGCATACCTGCGACCACCATACCCAGCTTAAAGGTCGAGCCGGGTGCGTAAAGTCCCTGCAAGGCGCGGTTATAGAGCGGACGCGCGGGATCGGCATACAGATCCGAGTAATTGAGATTATACGTAGTCAGATCAAACGTAGGATAAGAGGCAATGGCCAGCACCTCACCCGTATTGGGTTCCATGGCAACAAGCGCACCCGATTCGCAATCCGGATTTCGTCCGCTGTCACGGATATACTGCACGTTTTCAGCAAGGCCGTCCTCGGCTGCCATCTGCAGCTCTATATCAATGGTCAGATACACGTCCTTGCCCGCGATCGGCTCTTTTTCATAGTATTCGTCAACCAAATTGCCCCTTGCGTCAAATTCCAGCACCTTTGTGCCACTGATGCCGCGCAAATAGCTTTCAAACGCGTATTCACAGCCCGAAATGCCCACAATATCGTTCATATTGTAGCCAAGCTCCTTGTAATACTCCCAATCCTCGGCATAGATCTCTCCGATCGTTCCGAGAATGTGCGAGGCATAGCCGGGGTATTCATAGTGTCTTTGCACGTCGTACGTAAAGGCAACGCCGGGAATGGCACGCTCTTTGATCTGCGCGATCAGCGAAAGCGAAATATCCGAGGCCAGCGTATACTGATTGAGCCAACCGAAATTGTTGCACTCCATATCGTAATACAGGCGCAAAAGAGCCGAAATCTGCTCATTTGTATACAGATTGTGATCCTTGCTTTGCTCGTCCAGCCCGTATTTTTTCATGTAAAACTGCGCGATCTCCGCAGGGGTGGGAAACTCGTCCGGATTTTCGGCATAATACGCCTCCAGCGCCGCTACCGTATGCTCCTTGACGCCATCCTCCATTTCGTTTGCCGCAATTCTGCGCAACAGGCGATAGCGCAGCGTGGAATCCTGGCGCACGGCCTCTACGTAGTAAAGACTCGGATACTCGCCCACAAAGGGATACATATCCTCGGTGCGTTTTTCTGCCTCTTCCGAATGATTGAAATAGTGCAAGAGCGTCAAAAGTGCCTTATTGCGCTCGTAATCATCGTCGGGCAAGGTCTGATCGTCCAGCACAAGATTATATATATATTGATTCGTGACAAGCGGCACACCGTTGCGGTCGTAGATCTGTCCGCGTGCGGCGTTGACCGTGACGTATGTAAAGGTATGATCCTGCACCTGCTTTTTTTCGCCCGTCAGCACGATGCCCGCAAGACAAAAGATATATAAAAGACAGACGACGCAAAAAATGCCTGCTAAAATGTAAATTCTGTATTGGATTTTGGTGTTGCGCATCGACTCACCTCGATCTGTAGATCAGCTGCTTGGAGACCAGCTTGGGGTTTTCGATAAACTTACCAAGTCCCAGACAAACCGAGTCTGTGGGGGATTTGGCAACCGTGACGCGCAATCCCGCATGCTTACTGATCAGGGCAGCCAGCCCGGGAATATTGGCACCGCCGCCCGTCAGCATGATACCAAAATCAAAAATATCACCTGCAATTTCGGGGGGAGTTTCTTCAATCGTGGTAATGATGGCACGGATGATGGCCTCAATGGGAGCGCGCAGCGCCTGGCAGACCTCACCCGACACGATGGTCTGGGTGGTGGCAAGGCCTGTACGCACGTTGCGGCCGAAAATTTGCATGGAGCCGCGGTCAATATCGGACGTGGCAACCGCCAGCTGACGCTTTGCCATTTCGGCAGCCGTGTCACCTACGATGAGATCCTTGCGGTACTTACAGTAATTGATAATGGATTGATCAAACTGATCCCCGCCCACGCGCAAGGATTTTGCACGCACGATGCCGCCCGAGCTGATCACCGCGATCTCTGTCGTGCCGCCGCCGATATCACAGATCATGCAGCCGCGCGGCTCGTAAATGCGCAGTCCCGCGCCAAGCGCAGCGGCTAAAGGCGCTTCGATCAGGGCAACCGATTTTGCTCCCGCATCCAGAATGGTGGTTTCAAACACCAGCTTTTCGGCATCGCTCATTCGATAAGGACCTGCTGCCAGCACGATGGGTTTATTGAAAAAGCCCGTGCAGTTGGTGCGCTCAAAAAATTCGTGCAGCATGGTGGCAGTGACCTCCACGTTGGTCACCACGCTGTTTTGAATGGGGCGGTATGCAGAAAGGTGTACGGGCGTTTTGCCCACCATGCGTCTGGCATCGCTGCCCACGCAGACCACCTTTCTCGTTTTATTTTCTATAGAAACGGCAGAGGGAGAGCGCAAAAGTATGCCTTTTTCCTTGAGCCAGAAACGTGTATTGGACGTACCGAGATCGATACCGAGATGTCGTGCCATGAAAAAAACTCTCCCTCCTTTCGCGAAAAATTCTTCGTAGGGGGGATATCATCCTCCCGCCCGAAAACAATTTGATTCAGCTTTTGATATTATAGTCTCAACAGATCAATCCCAAACGCCTGCTTTGCAAGCTCGCACATGACGTTGACCGGCAGGCCGACGACGTTGAAATAATCCCCCTCGATGCCCGTGATCCATCTGCCTGCAAGCCCTTGAATGGCATATGCGCCCGCCTTATCGTACGGCTCGCCCGAATCTAAATAAAGCTGGACGTCATCCTTGCTCATAGGCCCGAAATGCACGGCGGTCGATGCGTGTGATACAGCCTGTTTTTGATTGCCCTGCGCGTCATAATAGCAAAACGCAATGCCCGAAAGCACGTGATGCGCAGTATTCTGCAGCCCGTTGATCATGCGACGCGCGTCCTCGCGATCCTTTGGCTTACCCAGAATCTCACCGTTGAGTGCCACCACCGTATCGGATGCGATGATCAGCGTATCCGGCAGCAATTCTCCCTTTTTTTCCAACACGTGCAACACGTCCTGCGCCTTTTGCAAGGAAAGCTGCTCGACAAGCAGCGCGGGATCGGTCTGATCGCTGCTCTCGTCCGTATCGGCGGTCACAATGGTAAAGGAAATGCCCAAGGTTTGGAGTATTTCTTTTCTTCGCGGTGATTTGGATGCCAGAATAACCTGCATATCTATCGTCTGCTCCTGTCTTGAAAATAAGTATATCTATCCATAATAATCCAATGATAATTATAACACAAAAAAAAGCCCTTTGCAAGGGCTTTTTTCTGTATTTTATCTGATCTTTGCGACGTATCCCTCTTCGGTCACGTTTTTGGCCAGATCCTCCGGCTTCTTGCCCGTATACGTTACGGTTGCGGTGTTGGTATCCAGATCGACCTCAACCGACTTTACACCCTTTGTGCCTTCAAGTGCCTTTTTGACGTGTGCGACGCACTTCTGACACATCATGCCCTGCACGTCCAATACGATAATTTGTTCTGCCATATGCTTTTTTCTTCTCCTTCTGTGAAAAATAATATATAATGCACCGCTCCAATCATTGAGGGGTTTTCTGAGTCTTAACGAATTGAGCACCACGCTGACCGAGGAAAAGCTCATGGCCACCGAGGCGATCATGGGATTCAGCACAATACCCACGGGCGCAAGCACGCCTGCTGCAAGCGGAATGCAGATGCTGTTATAGATCAGCGCCCAGAAAAGATTTTGCTTGATGATCCTGACTGTTTCATGCGACAGTCTGATGGCTTGCACCACACCGTACAGCGAATTTTTGGAAAGCACCACGTCAGCCGAATCAATCGCGACCTCGGTACCCGAGCCGATGGCAATACCGATATTTGCACGCGCAAGCGCGGGTGCGTCATTGATGCCGTCGCCCACCATGGCTGTTTTTCCCTTTTGACAGTATTCGCGGATCATCCTTTCCTTATCATCGGGCAAAAGCGATGCGTGATAGACCTCAATCCCCGCTTGCTCGGCTATTGCCTTGGCGGTGACCGGGTTGTCCCCCGTCAGCATGACGCAGGTGATACCCATGGTTTTCAGCTCGGATACCGTTTTTGCGCTCTCCTCTCTGATCGGATCGGAAATGCCGATCAATCCTGCCGATACACCGTCCACCGATACCAGAACCGTGGTCAGGCCGCGCAGCTGGCAGTTTTTGAATACCAGCATTTGCATGTCCTTGATCGTGACACCGTGATCCGACAGAAACTCAGGCTTGCCGACAAGCACTTTTTTGCCGCCTGCGACGGCAGAAATGCCGTGTCCGATAAAGGATTCATAATCAGATGCGGGCAACAGCTCCGCTCCGTTCTCTTGCGCATAGCTGCAGATGGCAGCCGACAGAGGATGCGCGGAAAGGCTTTCCGCTGCGTATGCGTACTTGATCAATTCGGTTTGGTCAAACTCGTCAAATTCTATGACCTGGGACACCACGGGTTTTCCCACGGTCAGCGTTCCCGTCTTATCCGTCAGCACGTATTCCACTTCCCGCAAGGCCTCCAGCGCCTCACCGCTCTTGATCAGCACGCCTTCGCCCGCGCCGCGTCCCGTACCCACCATAATGGCCGTGGGTGTGGCAAGTCCCAGCGCACAGGGACAGGAAATGACCAGCACAGAAATGGCATTTCTGAGCGCCTGGTTGATATCTCCGCCCGTGACGATCATCCACACAATGGCCGTGACCAGCGAAATACCCATGACGCAAGGCACGAAAATGCTGCTGACCTTATCGGCCACGCGCGAAATGGGTGCTTTTGAGGAAGCAGCCTCCTCTAAAAGATTGATGATCTTTTGCAGCGCGGTATCCTGTCCGACGCGATCCACGCGCACAGTCAGATATCCGCTGACCAAGGTGCAGGCACCGCTGACCGCATCTCCCACGTTCTTTTCCACGGGAATGCTCTCTCCGCTCAAGGGAGATTCGTCCACGCCGCCGTGTCCTTCCAGTACCGTGCCGTCCACGGGAATGGCCTGCCCTTGCTTGACGATGACGACATCCCCTACAACAAGCTCGGAAATGGGCATTTGCACCATCTCACCGTCCTTGAGCACGGTTGCCTCATCCGGCAACAGCGACGCCAAAGCGCGCACAGCCGCGCCCGCCTTGGTTTTGGCTCTGCCCTCCAGCATTTTGCCAAGAGAGACCAGCGTGACGATCATGGCCGAGGACTCAAGATACAGCGAATGCATCCAGGAATGCAGCATCTCGGCGTTTCCCGCAGCGCTTGCAATGCCGATCTCCACAGCCGCCCACACGCCGTAAATAAAGGCCGCAGACGAGCCGATGGCGATCAGGGTATCCATATTGGGCGAGAGGTGGAAAAGCGCGCGGAAACCGCGGAAAAAGAAGCCGTAGTTCAAAATCAGCACGGGCAGCGTCAATATCATCTGTACGATGACGAACAGCAACGCATATTCCGGCTCTGAGAAAAACTGCAAAAACGGCACGCCGAACATGTTGCCCATGGAAATAAACATCAAAGCACCCGTCAGACATGCGCTGACGACAAATCTGACCAGCGTGACCTGATCCTGCTTTTGATTATTCTTCGCATTCTGTCGGTCGGCATCCTCGATCAGCACATATCCTGCCGACTTGATCTTTGCCGCAAGCTTTTTTTCGATTTTTTTGATATCTCCTTGACCGTATCCATCCGGATACGTTACGCTCAAAGAGTTTGTCAAAAGGCTGACAGTGTACTCGATCTGTCCTTCGCCAAGCACGGCCTTGGCCGCACACTCGACGTGGCTGACGCAGGCTGCACACATCATGCCCTTGACTCCGTATCTGATCTTTTTCATATTCAAAAAATCTCTTTTCACAAAAATTTTACAAATTCAATATATACACATTATAACGCATTATTTCCGGGATTGCAACGAAAAAATGTAAACTTTTCTGACAAAAAAAACTTTCAAAAGGGTGCATTTGGGGTTGCTTTTACGACTATAATATGTTATAATATATAATAACTATAAATATATATACTAAAAGTTACCCATATGGGAAAGGAAACATAATGGAAATTTTAGACCTTCTCAATGCGCTCTGGGACGGTATCAAGGAATACTACAGAGGCACTCTCGGAGACCTGATCTGCGACGTCTGGTTCGGCGGACTGGAGATCAAGAGCTTTGAGAATAACACCATTACCATGGTGACACCGTCCGAGATCAAGATCAACGTGCTTAAAACCAAATACCTGCCCGAGATCAGACAGAAATTCTCGGAAAACCTTGGCATGGACGTGCAGATCGACCTGCAGTTTTCGGGCAATACCAAGGGTGTGGAAAGCCTGCGCGAGAGATTTATGCGCGCAGCACAGACCGAGGCGGCAGCGGCGCAGACGCAAGCTCCCGCAAAGCAGCCCGAGGACAAGCCCACGCTCGGCTCTACCATGCCCCCCTTCAAATTCGAATATACCTTTGACAACTTCATCGTGGGAAATTCCAACAAGTTTGCACACGCTGCCTGCGTGGCCGTGGCAAATCACCCCGCAACCGATTACAATCCCCTCTTTATCTACGGCCCATCCGGAATCGGTAAGACGCACCTGCTTTACGCCATTACAAACGAATTCAAGCGCAAGCGTCCGGATATCAAGGTGATCTACATCAAAAGCGAGGACTTTACCAATCAGATGATCGACTGCATGGCGCGCCGCACCATGAACGAATTCCGCGAAAAATACCGCAGCTGCGATATTCTCATGATCGACGATATTCAGTTCATCGCAGGCAAGGTTTCCACGCAAGAGGAATTTTTCCACACCTTCAACGCCCTTCATGAGGACGGCAAGCAGATCATTCTGACCTCGGATAAGCCTCCCAGAGAGATCAAGACCTTGGAGGACAGACTGATCACGAGATTCGAGTGGGGACTGATCGCGGACATTCAGCCGCCGGATCACGAGCTGCGCATGGCCATTATCAAAAAGAAGGCCGATCAGGTGGGCATTGAGATCTCGGACGAGGTGCTGGAGTTCCTTGCCGAAAACCTGCGCTCCAATATCAGACAGATCGAGGGAGCCGTGCGTAAGCTCAGCGCCATCGGATTTGTATACGGCAAGGTGATCACCATGGAGGTGGCACGCGGCTGTATCGACGAGCTTTTGGGCGGAGCTGAGCCTGTCAACGTCACGGTGGATAAGATCTTCTCTGCCGTGTACAGAAAGTACGGCATCAAAAAAGAAGACATCATCGGTGAGCGCCGCACCAAGGACATCGCACAGGCAAGACATATTGCCATTTATCTGATCCGCGAGATTACCGACATGTCCTTCCCCGGCATCGGTAAGATCCTCAACCGTAACCACACCACCATCATCTCCTCGATCGACACGGTGGAGAAAAAGATCATGGCCTCCCCCGCCTTCTCCATGGAGATCGACGAGCTGACCAAGGCGGTCAAGGAGAGCTGACATACCTCCCCTGTGGAAAACCCGGTAAAATTTTTCCACAACGACACGCATGTCGTACCAAAGCACGACACAGCCGCAAAGGCTTGGTAAAGAAAAAAAGTTTTGCACAGCTTACGCGGCAATTTTCCCCCGACTTTTCCAAAGAAAAAAACAACCTTTCCGAAAAATTTTTCCTTGCATGACAACGACAATCCGACTTTTCCACAATTTGAACAGAAACTACTTTTAAAACTACTGGTAAATACTATCTATCCATTCTCTCTATCTCTCTCGCGTGCGCGAGATATGCGGAGATATTACAAAAAAAAGGAGTGCCTTATGAAAATCGTATTCAACCGCCAGGAGATCTGCAATGCCGTCGCGCCCCTGATGTGCGCCGTATCCGGTAAATCCACGCTGACTGCCGTGGAGGGCATTTTGTTTGAAGCAAAAGAGGACAATACCTGCGTGCTGACCACCTTTGACCTTGAAAAGGGCGTTCGCATTGAGATCACCGCCGAGGTCGAAGAGCCCGGCTGCTATATCATCAACGCACAGAAATTCGTGCAGACCATCCGCGTCATGGAGGGCGAGACAGTTACCCTGAGTGTCAACGAAAAGCTTGGCGCAGAGATCGTTTCCGCCAACTCCTCCCATAAAATGAACGCGCTTGCGGGTGCGGACTTCCCCGAAATCCCCCGCCTGACCTCGCCCAATGGCTTTACGGTCAAGCAAAGCGTGCTGCGTCAGATGCTTTCCAAGGTCATGTACGCCATGGGTGTCAACGACCAGCGTCCCGTGCTCAATGGCTGCCACTTCAAGATCGCGGGCAATACCCTCTATCTCGTTTCCTGCGACTCCTTCAAGCTGGCAAAGTGCAACGTGACCACCGAGATCGATTCCTTTACCGCACAGGGCGGCTCGGATTTCTCGTTTATCATCCCCTGCAAGACTGTAAACGAGCTTTACAGAATGCTGGACAGCGATGAGGAAGCAACCGTGACCGTGTACACCAGCCGCAAGAATATCGTGTTCAACCTGGACAGCATGATCTTCTTCTCCCGTCTGATCGACGGCGACTATATCGATTATAACCGCATCATCGTCACCACCCACAGAATCACTGTCTGCGTGGACAGAACCGTTCTGATCGGTGCTCTGGAGCGTGCGGCACTCGTGACCGAGGAAAGAATTGCGGGCAGCGTGCGCTCTCACGTCAAGCTGACGGTTGCGGGCGATTACCTCAAGATCTCGGCTACCTCCACCGCAGGCTCGACCTACGAGGAGCTTTACGTGGAGCACGAGGGTGACGATCTGGTCATTGCGTTCAACAACCGCTACCTGATCGATTCCTTGCGTGCATGCACGGCCGATAGAATCAAGCTGAGCATGACCTCTCCCCTTTCCAGCATCAACATTGAGCCTTGCGAGCAGGGTGAGGATAAGGAGCTGTTCCTCTTGCTGCCCGTTCGTATGAAGGACTGATACTTTTATGCAATGCAATCGCATTGAGGTACGGAATTTCCGCAATATTGAGGCTGCTTGCGTGGAATTTGACAGCGGCGTCAACGTCCTTGCAGGCGACAACGCCCAGGGAAAGACCAATTTGCTGGAGGCCATTTACCTTTGCGCGCTGGGCAAGACCTTTCGCGCGGCAAAGGACGCAGAGCTTGTGCGCTTTGGGCAGGAGGAATGCAGCATTTTGCAGCATTACTCGGACAGCAAGCGTGAGCAGACCATCGAAATGCAGCTTTTTTCGCAAGGAAAGCGGCGCGTATACCACAACGGCATCAGCCTTGCGCGGACAAGCCAGCTGCTGGGCAGCTTTCGCGTGGTGCTGTTTTGCCCCGAGCATCTTTCGCTTGTCAAGGAAGGGCCGGCGGAGCGCCGCAATTTTCTGGACGTGGCCATCTCGCAGCTCTACCCTACCTATATCCGCTCGCTGCAAAAATACAATCAGCTGCTCAAGCAGCGGAACAGCCTGCTCAAGCTGGCAGAGACAGACCGCAGGACGTTTGACGATACAATAGAGCTGTGGAGCGCACAGCTTGCAGCGGAGGCAGCCTATATTGCCTCGGTGCGTTATGAGTACGTAAAGCAGCTCAATTTCCACGTGGGGGACTTCTTTGTGGGCATGTCCGGCCAAAAGGAATCGGTATGCGTCAGGTACGTGGGAAAAGCGCATATTGAACAGGATATGTACGCTGACAGAGAATTTTGCAAAAACGCGTACATGCGTCTTTACATGTCGCACCACGACCGCGAAATTGCCGCGGGAAGCACCTTGTGGGGCATTCACAGAGATGACCTCGAAATTGAACTAAACGGCAAATACGCGCGAATTTTTGCCTCTCAGGGGCAACAAAGATCGATTGCTCTGGCCATGAAGATGGCAGAGGGCGAAATTTCACGCACACATTGCGAGAATGAATATCCCGTGTTTCTCTTTGACGACGTGCTTTCCGAGCTGGATGCGGGACGGCGCGCTTACCTGCTTGGCGAGATCTCGGACAGACAGGTGATCATGACCTCGTGTGAGAGTGAGCTTGCAGGCGGCAAAAATACCGTTTACGTCAAGGGCGGCACGTACCATAGAAAAGAGTGAATCTATGTTTTTACACGTCGGAAACAACAAAAATATCCGAAGCCGTGACATTATCGGCATTTTCGATACCGATAACGCCACGCTTTCCCCCATTACCAGGAAATACCTTGCCAATGCCGAGAAAAACGGGCTTCTGGACTCGGCAAGAAAGCAGGATATCCCAAAATCCTTTGTGCTTTACAGGACAAAGGAGGGCTGCAAGATCTGCTTTTCGCAGCTCTCGGCAACCTCGCTTTCGGGCAGAATGAACGATCCATCCAGTATGTAAAATAATTTGAAAAAGGAACTTAACGATGCAAGAAAATCAGAATCTTACCCCGGAAAAAGAAAACGTATATGACGAAAGTCAGATCCAGGTGCTGGAAGGCCTGGAGGCGGTCAGAAAGCGTCCCGGTATGTATATCGGTACCACCTCGATCCGCGGTCTGCACCATTTGGTATACGAGATCGTGGATAACTCGATCGACGAGGCGCTTGCGGGGTATTGCGACACCATCCGCGTGACCATCAATCCCGATAACAGCGTGACCGTTGAGGACAACGGCAGAGGTATCCCTGCCGGTATACACGCAAAGGAGGGAATTCCCACGCCTGAGGTGGTGTATACCATTTTGCACGCGGGCGGCAAATTCGGCGGTGGCGGGTATAAAATTGCGGGCGGTCTGCACGGTGTGGGCGCGTCTGTCGTCAACGCACTTTCCGAATGGCTGGAGCTTGACGACTCGGTGGACGGACTCCACTATACCGAGCGATTTGAACGCGGCTTTGTGGCGCGTCCTTTCCGCTGTGAGGGCGAATGCCCCGAGCGTCCGCACGGTGTCAAGGTCACCTTCAAGCCCGATCCCACCATTTTTGAAGAGACCGTATTCGATTACGATATTCTGCTCAATCGCTTGCGCGAGCAGGCATTTCTGAATGCAGGCGTACACCTTGTGCTGGTCGATGCGCGCGTCGGCGAGGGCGAGGAGATGCGCACGGCGGATCTGCAGTTTGAGGGAGGTATTTCCACCTTTGTGGAATACCTGACCGAATCCAAGCATTGCGATCCCGTGCATAAGGAAGTGATCTACATGAGGGCCGAGAAGGACACGAGCGTGGCCGAGATCGCCCTGCAGTATAACGACTCCTACAGCGACTGCATCATGACCTTTGCAAACAACATGAACACCATCGAGGGCGGTACCCATGAGACAGGCTTCAAATCGGGTCTGACCAAGGTGCTTAACGACTATGCCAGAAAGGCCGGCATTCTCAAGGACAGCGATAAGAATCTGTCGGGCGAGGACGTGCGCGAGGGCATTTGCGCCATCGTCAGCGTCAAGCTGGAGGACGCCCAGTTTGAGAGCCAGACCAAGGCAAAGCTTGGTAACTCGGATATTCGTACCCTGGT
>JAZUSJ010000003.1:0-10552 GCA_045606685.1 Eubacteriales bacterium | reverse complement strand
TTTCTCCGATAAGGACATCACCCATTTTGGTCATACCTGCTTTTTTGGTCTTTGATTTTTAGGCTTATTCCGCTGTACTTGCTCCTTCGCCCTCGACATTCTCACTACTTTCGTCTGCATTCGAGGACTGGTCGTTACCGTCTTGCTCGGGCGCAGCGGTCGAATCGCTGTCGGAAGGGCTGTCGGGACTGCTGGTGTCTTCGGCAGAGGAACCCTGGCTTTCGCTGTCCTCTGCGGGAGGCTTTGTGGTCTGCTCCTCGGTCGTGCCGGCTGTCGTTCCCTCGGTCGTACCTTCGGTGCTATCACTGTTTGTGGTGCCTTCATTGGTGGTTGCGTCCGCAGCCGTGGTATCCTCGGTTGTCGATTCGGTGGGTGCCGTGGTATCTGCAACCGTGGTGTCAGCCGCGGTGGTATCGTTATCGGTCGTGTTTTGCTCGCCCTTGCCGCCGGCAGCACATGCTACGATAATCGCAACAAGCACCAGAGCGCCCAGAATGGGAAGTAAAATTTTAAGAACCTTTTTGGATTTCATGAAAAAATCCTCCTTATGTGAATTGCGGCTTTGCTTGCCACGTGCATATTCTAACACGTGCGGCGCGTCCGGTCAACACACAAGTTCAACCATGATTGCCAACCAATAGAAACAAGGCAGGATTTTTGACAAATCCTGCCTTGTGTGGGAAATTTTTCTTTATTTTTGAGGTTATTCGGTTCTCAGGGCTTCCACGGGATCCTTCTTGGAAGCAAGAACGGCAGGGAACAGACCTGCGATCAGCGTCAGTATCATACTGATGGCCACAAGTCCGAGTCCGCCCCACCACGGCAGTACGGCGCGAATGCCGGACATGCCGGAGAGTCCTTGCACGATCCAGCTGATCGGGAAGTTGAGCAGGACGGTCACGATAATACCGATCATACCTGCAGCAAAGCCCACAAGTGCGGTTTCTGCGTTGAACACCTTGGAAATATCTCCCTTGGATGCACCGATCGAGCGCAGAATACCGATCTCCTTGGTACGCTCCAGCACCGAGATATAGGTGATGATACCGATCATGATGGAGGAAACGACAAGCGAAATGGATACGAATGCGATCAGTACGTAGGAAATGACGTCAATGATGATGGTGATAGAGGACATCATCAGGCCGATCAGGTCGGTGTAGTGAATGGCATCTTCCTCGTTGCCCTCTGCCTTGCAATCCGCGTTATACTCGTCGATCAGTGCCGAGATGAAGTCCTTGGATGCAAAATCCTTGGAGTAAATGCTGATCGATGCAGGCTCTTCATCCAGATACCAGCCAAACATGCTCATCACAGCATTCTTGCTGTTTTTGGAGAGCGTATCGGGCATGTATTCATCGTAAAGGATTGCCTTTTGCTGATCGTTATAACGGATATAACTGAGCATAAATGCCTGTATCAGCTGCTCGTCGGTATACAGATCGCGTATGTCTGTGTCGCTTGCGCTGCCGTTGCCAAGGATCTCGTTGACCATATCGTTCAGCTCGGTATCGGAAAGGTTTTGCAGATAACCGCGCAGCGCTTTTTCGCTTTCTGTTGAGGAAGAACCGGATTGTGCCATGATCGACTGAAGCTGTTCTGCGCTCATGGATTCAAAGTAGCCCGCATAGCTGTCGTAAGCATCGCCCATGGCCTGCTTCATCATGCCAAGCATAATGGATTTGAAAACGTTGGGGTGCGTATTTGCCAAGGATTCAAATTTTTCCATGATCAGATTGACCTTGTCATCCTTGGTCATGTCCTTGACTGCGGAATCCTGTTCCTCATTCTTTTCGGATTCACGGATATAGTCGATCATGATCTGGATCATGACATCTTCATTGTCAAAGATAAAATCGTCAAACAGATCAGCCTTCTCGCCTGCAGAAAGGCCGAGATATTGGCCATGGTCAAATTCAAGTCCTGTTGTGATATCGTAATCGGGCAGCTCTTCCTGCGCCTTTACTACGTCGCTCTCACGCACGATCTCCTGCATATATTCCTGCAGGGAGGTGTTGTAAGCGATGGGGGAGGAGATAGATGCAGCCATAGCGTTGCTGGAGGGACGGATCACACCCGAAATGGTGATCTCAACACCGTGCTTCTGCACAAACTTTTCAGCGTCAAAGTCGGGATCCTTACGAACGTCCTTCCAGATGTGGTACTCCTTACCGTCCACCTTGAAGGTATCCTCGGATTCATAGAAATATGCGCTGTCCGGAACGACCATGAAGGTCATGCCGATAAAGTCGTCCACGTCGTAGGGCTTGGTTTCGGGGATCTTATAATCGGGATCGGTAAAGATCTTGATCAGCATGTCAGCGATCTCGCCCTGATCCTTGATGCCCAGCATATACAGCGTCATGTTGCTGATGGCATTGTTTTTATCCAGCACCAGCATGACCTCGGTGGGATCGTCTGCCCATTCGCTGTCCTTGCCAACCAGCTCGTACTGTGAGTGGATCAGTTCCTCGTTATCGATCATTTGCTCAAAGATGGTAAATCCGCCGGACATGCTTCCAAGCATACCCATCATGTCCGAAATACCGCCCATTGCGGGGCCCATATTCTCAAAGATCGTAGTGGGATTGACCTGCGTTTTACCGTCCTCGGAGAACACGCGAAGGGTATAGTTGTAGGTGTAGCGGATGTCCAGTACGTAATCCTCCAAAAGGGCTGCGTTGTCATCCAAGAATTCCTTGAAGGCAGGCAGATTGTTCTCGATCGTGGAGGTGGAAGCGGAGACAAGCTGGTCAAGAGAGTCGTCAATATAAATGGTGTGATCGTCCGGCTCGCGACCTTCTACGTTTTCCTGCGTCTGCTGCATCGCGCCCATGAGAGCGGTATAGTCCTGCTCGGTTTTGTAAATGGTGATGGGGTAGGTGGAAAGCGTATCCTCCTGAACCTGATCGATAAAGTTGTTGATACCCGTGGAAAGGGAAAGGATCAGCGCAATACCGATGATACCGATACTGCCGGCAAAGGAGGTCAAGAAGGTACGCGCCTTCTTGGTCATGAGGTTGTTGAGTGAGAGCGAGAAGGCCGTCTTGGTGGACATTCTTGCCTTGCCCTTGGCCACTCTGGGGGGCGCTGTGCGTGCAGCTTCCACCTCTGCCTGGTCAGGCTCATAAGGATCGGAGTCCGCAATCAGATTACCGTCACGCAGCTGCACGATTCTGGTGGAGTAGGCCTCTGCCAGCTCGGGGTTATGCGTAACCATGATGACCAGCTTATCCTTGGAGATCTCCTTGAGCAGCTCCATGATCTGTACGCTGGTGACCGTGTCAAGTGCGCCCGTAGGCTCGTCGGCCAGCAGGATATCGGGATCGTTGACCAAGGCACGCGCGATGGATACACGCTGCATCTGGCCGCCCGACATCTGGGAGGGACGCTTGGAGAGCTGATCGCCAAGTCCCACCTTTTCCAAGGCCTCACGCGCTCTGCGGCGGCGCTCCGCCTTGGGTACGCCCGAAACGGTCAGCGCAAGCTCAACGTTGGAAAGCACGCTCTGGTGGGGAATCAGATTATAGCTCTGGAACACAAAACCGATCGAGTGATTGCGGTAGGTATCCCAGTCGTGATCCTTGTACATGGTGGTGGATTTGCCGTTGATCAGCAAATCACCCGAGGTGTAGCGGTCAAGACCGCCAATGATATTCAATGTCGTGGTCTTGCCACAGCCCGAGGGGCCTAAAATCGAAACAAATTCACTGTTTCGAAAGCTAAGCGAGATTCCGTTCAGTGCGTGGACGTCCGTATCTCCAACAGTATAGGTTTTAACAATGTTTTTTAGTTGAAGCATTCGAGTTCCTCTTTGAAAAATAAAAATAAAAATTCATCATAAATTATAATGTATAAATGTGACGTATTTATGAATATGCATGCCAACTTTGATGAAAAGCTGTGAATTTTTCGATAAATTCACATAACCTTGACAAATTCGCTTGTCTTTGCTATACTAATGATAGAATTTTTCCGAGGAGATTATTATGAATATTACAGTCTTTGATAGAGCCAGCATTGGTGAGGATCTGGATTACTCGCCCCTGTCAGCCTTTGGCAAGCTGACTGTTTACGATACAAGCACCCCCCAAGATGTCAAGGAACGCCTTGCAGGCTGTGAGGTGGCCGTGATCAACAAGGTCAAATTGAGTGCCGAGGTGCTGATGCATGCCGATGCGCTGCGGCTGATCTGCATCTTTGCTACGGGATATGATAATATTGATGTAGACTATTGCCGCGAAAAGGGAATTGCCGTGTGCAACGTGGTGGGATATTCCACCGAGAGCGTGGCACAGCTGACCGTTGCCATGGCGCTCAGCCTTTGCTCGCACCTGCCCACCTATAGGGCTGCCACCGCAAGCGGTTGGTATTCGCGTCAGACCAGCCCCAATCTGCTCGTCCCCGTGTATCACGAGCTTTGCGGCAAGACCTGGGGCATCGTGGGATATGGCAACATCGGTAAAAAGGTGGGCGAGATCGCGCGTGCCTTTGGCTGTAAGGTCTTAGCGTACAAGCGCAATCCCGACAGCGATGAATGCACCGATCTTGAAACACTGCTGCGCGAGTCGGATATCATTTCGCTGCACACGCCGCTCAATGCGCAGAGCCGCGGCATGATCGGAGCGGAGCAGATCGCCATGATGGAAAGAAAGCCGATCGTGATCAACGTCGCGCGCGGTGCGGTCTGGGATGAGGCAGCGGTCGCGGATGCGATCAAGGACGGCAAGATCAGCGGCATGGGCTGTGACGTGTTCAGTACAGAGCCTTTCCCGATTGATCATCCGTTTTTTGAGATCAAGGACGCGCCCAACGTCTGCATGACTCCCCATATGGCCTGGGCGTCGTTCGAGGCACGAAAGAGATGCTTGAACGAGATCTGCATGAATATTGACGCGTTCCGAAAAGGGGAACAGAGAAATCGCGTGGATTTGAAATGAAAAAGAACGGACAGGGAAAACCTGTCCGTTTTTTTGAATAGCGAAGGATTTAGTTAGGAATATTTCTCGGAGTATCAATCTGCGCGTTACCCCCGAGTGTCATCCTGAGCGAGAGAGGTCGCAGAGCGACCGAACGAGTCGAAGTTTTGCGGAGTGGATTGTCCGCAAGCGGACAAGAAGCGAAGCAAAACCGCAAGTATTCGCCAATGGCGAATACTTGTGGGATCTGCGTAGGTTTTTGACACGCCTCCTGCAGAAGTCACATTCGACTGTGATCGGTAAGGGGAGGCAAAATGGGAATTTGACACGCATTAAGAACAGTTCAAAGGCTAAGCAAGCATTGAGCAACCCCATCGCAGATCCCGCTTCGCGCTTGCGCACTCGCGCTTTTGCTCTGTTCCGTATCCTGCTTTCGCGACGGATACTACATGCCGCAAAAGTTCGACTCCGGGCTACGCCCTCCGCTCAGGATGACACTCGGGGTGACACTTTTATTGCCCCACGAACTGCAGCCCGTAGCTTGCGGCATACTTCTCCGCATACGATCCCGCGACACCGCAGATGGTCATGGACTTGGGGCAGCCGTCAAAGGCGGCATAGCCAATGGTGGTGACCGCCTCGCCCAGCGTGACCGTCTGCAACGACCTACAGCCGTAAAACGCAAACCACCCGATGCTCGTCACAGAAGCAGGCAGCGTCACGCTTGTCACGCTGCTGTCCTTGAACAGATTGTCGCCCAAGGCCGTGACCGCGTAGCCGTCCACCTCGGCAGGAATGACCACCTCGGCAGCACTCCCGACGTAGGCAGTCAGCACGGCTGTGCCGCCCTTGACCTCATACGTAAATACAGCCGCGCTTGGCTCGGGGCGTTCCTGCTCCTGCTCGGTGGGCTTTTCATCGGGATTTTCGGGCTTTGCCGAAACGTCGGTGTCGAGTGCGCCCAGCTGTGCCTCGAGCTGTGCAATGGTCTGCTCGTATGCAAACGTGTCCACGTAATGCTGCTGCTTGAGCGCCAGAATTTCATTCTGCAGCTCGACCACCATCTGCTCGTAATAGGCAAGCTGCTCGCGGTAAACGTCGTCCGTCACGCTTTGATTGGTCTGTGGCGGAGGTGTGACTTGACCGTTTTGCTGGGTGGCATTGCTTTCTTTGCCGCCGCAGCCCGTGCAAAAGCTGAAGATCAGCAGGCAGGCAAGTGCAAAGGGAAGAGCTTTGAGGTATCTCATGTGAAAATCTCCTTTCTTTTTGTGAGGTGTTTTTATCATACTGCACAAGGCATGGGGGATTTTCGCATACGGTGTCGAGATAATTTATGGAATTGTGAAAAATTCGTAAAAAGACTTGCATTTCTGATCTTGATGTGTTATAATATCAAGGCTACAGCATCATGCTGTGAAATAAGGCCATACCAGCCGGGGAAGCAGCGGAGCCCTGTACCTGAAATCCGCTACAGCAGGGGTGGATCCCTCTTTTGAGGATCGAACCTTTACGAATACAAGAGTCGTATCTGCTGTGTTGAGAAACGGGTCTTACGCAATCGAGGGCTGTGAACCATGTCAGGTGGGGGACCAAGCAGCATTAAGCGGTTACCTTGGTGTGCCGTAAGGTTGCCTGTTTTGAGCAGGAGGTACGAAGATCGCGTAGGGGCGACGTACGATTTTGAGGTGTATGGTCTTGTTTTGCAGCAAGGTGCTGTATTATTTTTGGAGGTTTTTATGCATCAGGCTTTGTACAGAAAATGGCGTCCGCAACGCTTTGAGGACGTTTGCGGTCAGGAGCACGTTACGTCTATTTTGCAGTATCAGGCAAGGACGGGCGGGCTTTCTCACGCATATCTGTTTTGCGGATCTCGCGGAACGGGTAAGACCACCTGCGCAAAGATCCTGGCAAAGGCCGTCAACTGTGAAAATCTCATCAACGGCTCACCCTGCCTGCAGTGCGATTCCTGCCGCGCCATTGAATCGGGCGCAGCCACGGACGTGCTGGAAATGGACGCAGCCTCCAACAACGGCGTAGATAACATCCGCGACATTCGCGATGAGGTGGTCTACGCACCCACAACGCTCAAAAAACGCGTGTACATTATAGACGAGGTGCATATGCTCTCGGCAAGTGCATTCAACGCGCTGCTTAAAACGCTGGAGGAGCCGCCCGAATACGTGGTGTTCATCTTAGCGACAACCGAGCTGCAAAAGCTGCCTGCAACCATTGTTTCGCGCTGCCAACGCTATGATTTCCGTCGTATTGCCACCCCGGTGCTTGCCTCGCGCCTTTCCTTTATTGCAGGGCAAGAGGGAATCTCGCTGGATCCCGAGGCCGCTATGCTGCTGGGGCGTATGGCGCAGGGAGGCATGCGTGACGCAATCAGCCTTTTGGAGCTTTGCGCAGGCACGGGCGCACATATCACCACGCAGACCGTCAATGAAACCGCAGGCTCAACGGGCAGAGACAGCATGATGACCACGATCAAGGCCATCCGGGCACGCGATTACGACAAGCTGTTTGCGCAGATCGATGCGGTGGTGCAATCCTCCAAGGATATCACCATTTTCTGGCAGGATCTGATCAATTTGTACCGCGAGATGCTGGTGCTGCGCACCGCAAAGGATGCAGCGGCTTACCTTGATCTGACCGACAGCGAGCTTGCCGCCATGAGCGAGCTTGCCAAGCCCTTCTCGGCACAAACGCTGCTGTATCACAGCACACTTTTGGAGCAGGCATTGCTTTCCATGCAAAGATCCAACGCCATCAAGAGGATCGTAGCCGAAACCACGCTTGTGCGTATGTGTGATCCCGAGCTGGAAACCTCGCCTGAGGCGCTGCTTGCGCGCATTGCCGCGCTGGAGGATAAGATCGCGTTCGGACAGTTCAACGTGTCTGCCTCCGCACCCGCACAAGCACCCGCCGTGCAGGCAGAGAAAAGGGAAGATCAAGCACCGATGGAACCCGCTCCCGCACCCAAAAAGGCGCAAGCCCCCAAGCCGCAGCCTGCTGCCGGTGGCGAAAAGCGCGTGCTGCGTCCTCTGAGAGTCTGGGCAGAGGTGCTGGAAAAGCTGAACAAGGCCAATCCCTTGCCCGCAGCCTTCTACTTCAGCGCAAAGGCCTATACCGACCAGAGCGGATGCATCGTGCTGAAATTCAGCTCGGATTTCGATATTCAAATGGCGCAGAGCTATAATGCCGTCCCCACGCTTTGCAGCATCCTGTCGGGACTGCTTGGAACTTCCATTACGGAAAAGCAGGTTCTGTTCGAATGTGAAAGCAAATCTGCGCAATCCTCGGTGATCGACGAGATCCTGGAGAGCGCACAGGAAACGTAAGAAAATATTTTATAAGGAGAAATAGACATGAGAGCAAATATCCCGAAGGGAATGGGCGGCGGTCCGCAGAATATGCAGGCAATGATCCGCCAGGCACAGAAAATGCAGGAGGATATGGCGGCAAAGCAGGAAGAGCTGGACGCACGCGAGTATGAGATCAAAGCGGGCGGCGGCGTTGTAACCGTCAAGATCAACGGCAAAAAGGAGATCCTTGCGATCGACCTGGATCCCGAGATCGTAGATCCCGACGACGTAGAAACCTTGACCGATCTGCTGGTTGCAGGCGTCAACGAGGCGATCAAGCGCGTGGAAACCACCAACGCAGCTGAAATGGAAAAGATCACCGGCAGCGTAGGTCTGCCCGGTATGTTCTGATATGGCAGAATACATGGTAGCCCTGCGCAAGCTGGAGGAGCAGTTTGCCCGTCTTGAAGGCGTAGGACGCAAAAGTGCCACGCGTATGGCCTTTGCCGTGCTGGAAATGGAGGACGAGGCCGCCGAGGAGTTTGCAAATGCGATCTTAGAGGCCAAAAGATCCATCCATCTTTGCCCGGTCTGTCAGAATATGACCGACCGCGAGCTGTGTCCGATCTGCTCCGACTTGTATCGTGATCACAGCGTGATCTGCGTGGTGACCGACGTCAAGGCGGTCATGGCCATGGAGCGTGTCAAGGACTATCGCGGCACGTATCACGTGCTGCACGGCGTTATTTCGCCCATGAACCGCGTCACACCCGAGCAGCTCAAGATCAAGGAGCTTTTGCAAAGGCTGGAGGATGACACGGTCAAGGAGATCATCCTGGCCACCAACGCGGACATTGAGGGCAACGCGACTGCGATGTATCTTGCGCACCTGATCAAGCCGCTTGGCATCAAGGTGACAAGACTTGCCTACGGCATTCCCGTGGGCGCAGACCTCAACTATGCCGATGAGTACACGCTCATGCAGGCCCTGGAAGGCAGAAGAGATATGTAAAAAAAGGTCAGCACAAGCTGACCTTTTTTTACAGTGAAATTTGCTCTTCGAGCAAGTGAAATATTCGCTTCTCGAATGTGAAATGTGCTGTCGCGCGTGAAATATTCGCTTCGCGAATGTGAGAGAGTTCTTTTCGCCAAGCCAAATAACTCTCAACACGTTTGCGCAGCAAACATTTCACATTTACCAAAGGCAAATATTTTGCCAAAGGCAAAAATTCACACGCGATAGCGCATTTCACTTGCTCGCAGAGCAAATTTCACCGATAAAAAAAGCAACCGCCACGCGGTTGCTTTTTTACATCATCTGATGTCTACGTTGACCTTCTTGTTGATTCCGGCGGATGCAGCCTTGATCACGGTACGGATCGCCTTTGCAATGCGGCCCTGTCTGCCAATGACCATGCCCATATCGTCGGGATGCACGCTGAGTGTCAGGGTGATGGTTGTCTCTGTTTCCTCGCTGACGACAGTGACGTCATCGGGGTGGTCCACGATGGCGGCTGCAATATCACGCAAGGTGGTTTTCAAATCCGTCATACTAAACCTCGCCCGTGATTACTCGGTGATACCGGTCTTCTTGAGCAGAACCTTTACGGTTTCGGTGGGCTGTGCGCCGTTAGCGATCCACTTCTGAGCCTTCTCAGCGTCGATCTTGATCTCTTCGGGAGCGGTCATAGGGTTGTAGTAACCGATCTCTTCGATGAAGCGGCCATCTCTGGGGCTGCGGCTATCGGAAACAACTACGCGGTAGAAGGGAGCCTTCTTAGCGCCCATTCTTCTCAGTCTGATTTTTACCATGGTAAAATTCCTCCAAAATTTGATTTATATATTTTTTTATTTATGAATTCCGATTGATTTAGAACGGAATGTTCATCTTACCCAAGGCACGTCTGCCTTTTTTGGTCTTGCCCATGTCGGTAAATTGCTTCATGAGCTTGCGGATCTGCTCAAACTGCTTGAGCATGCGGTTGACCTCCTCGACCGTGGTGCCGCTGCCCTTGGCAATGCGGATCTTGCGAGACGCATTGAGCAACTCGGGCTTTGCGCGTTCCTTTTTGGTCATGGAGAGGATGATCGCCTCTTGTCTTGCCAGCAGCTTTTCGTCCACCTTGGCGTCCTTGAGCTGACCGGGCTTCATACCGGGGATCATGCCCGCGAGCTGATTGAGGTCGCCCATATTTTTGAGCTGGTCAAATTGCTCGAGGTAATCGTCGAGGGTGAAGGTCTGCTGACGCAGCTTTTGCTCCATCTCGGCTGCCTTTTTTTCATCGAATTGCTGCTGAGCCTTTTCAATGAGCGTCAGAACGTCGCCCA
>JAZUSJ010000002.1:0-5789 GCA_045606685.1 Eubacteriales bacterium | reverse complement strand
CGGTTTCCTCATCCGTGTAGGTACGGAAGGTCGGGTCTTCTTCAGCCAGCTTTGCGAGGGCGATGCCCATCTTCTCCTGGCCTGCTCTGGTCTTAGGCTCAATTGCCTGACGGATAACGGGCTCGGGGAATTCCATGTTTTCAAGGATAATGGGCTTCTTTTCGTCGCAGAAGGTATCACCCGTGGTGGAATAACGAATACCGATCGCTGCTGCGATATCGCCGCTGTAGCATGCGTCGATGTCCTTACGGTCATTTGCATGCATCTGCAGGATTCTACCCAGACGCTCGCGCTTACCCTTGGTAGAGTTGTACACGGTGTCGCCTGCATTGATAATGCCCGAGTATACGCGGAAATAGCAAAGCTTTCCAACGAAGGGGTCGGTCATGATCTTGAATGCCAGAGCAGACATGGGCTCGGTATCGGATGCGTGTCTCTCGTCTTCCTCGTCGGTATCGGGGTTGACACCGGTTACGGGAGGAATGTCGAGAGGAGAAGGCATATAGTCGATGACTGCATCGAGCAGCTTCTGAACACCCTTGTTACGGTAAGAGGTACCGCAGACAACGGGAACGATTCTGTTATCAATGCAAGCCTGGCGCAGAGCGCTCTTAATTTCCTCTTCGGTGAGTTCTTCATCGCAAAGGAACTTTTCCATCAGCTCGTCATCCTGCTCTGCAGCTGCCTCGACCATCTTAGCGCGGTATTCCTGAGCAAGCTCCAGCATATCTTCGGGGATGGGCTCGATTCTGATGTCCTTACCAAGGTCGTCATAGTAAACAACGGCTTCCATCTTGACAAGGTCAATAATGCCGCGGAAGGTCATCTCCTTACCGATGGGCAGCTGGATCGGCACTGCATTGGTATGCAGTCTTTCCTCCATCATACCCAGCACGCGGTAGAAGTCCGCACCGGTGATGTCCATCTTGTTTACATATGCCATTCTCGGTACACGGTATTTGTCTGCCTGTCTCCAGACAGTTTCGGACTGAGGTTCAACGCCACCCTTAGCGCAGAATACGGTCACTGCGCCGTCGAGAACGCGCAAAGATCTCTCAACCTCTACGGTAAAGTCCACGTGGCCGGGGGTGTCGATCAGGTTCAGGCGGTGTCCCTTCCATACGCAGGTAGTTGCTGCGGATGTAATGGTAATACCTCTCTCCTGCTCTTCTTCCATCCAGTCCATCGTAGCGGCGCCCTGGTGTACCTCACCCAGCTTATGAGTTTTACCTGTGTAGAACAGGATTCTCTCAGAGGTGGTTGTTTTACCGGCATCGATGTGAGCCATGATACCGATATTTCGCGTATTTTCAAGCGAATATTCCCTAGGCATATTCTAACGGTCTCCTTGATAAAATTAGTATCTGTAGTGTGCGAAAGCCTTGTTGGCTTCTGCCATTCTGTGGGTTTCTTCCTTCTTCTTGAATGCGCCACCGGCATTGTTGATAGCGTCCATGATTTCACCTGCAAGACGCTCTGCCATAGTAGCTTCTCCGCGCTTTCTGGAATATGTTACCAGCCAGCGGAGTCCAAGGGTCTGCTTACGGTCAGCTCTTACTTCCATCGGTACCTGGTAAGTGGAACCACCTACACGGCGAGCCTTTACTTCCAGCTCAGGCATGATGTTGTCAAGAGCAGCCTGGAATACCTCAAGGGGATTCTTGCCCTGCTTTGCTTCGATGATCTCAAATGCATCGTAAACAATCTTCTGAGCAACTCCCTTCTTGCCGTCATACATCACGTTGTTGATCAGCTTGGTAACAAGCTTGGAATTGTACAACGGATCCGGCAATACATCTCTTTTGGATATACGACCTCTTCTCGGCACTGTACTTCCCTCCTTCATCAAATTTTTAAAATGAGATCATTGGTACTCAAAAGCAATCTTCTGTTAGCACGCGTCGGCCGTTAATATAAACATTAAATTTACAGTAACTTCAGACGGTTCACAAATGCTTAATACCTTTTTTGTCCCCCGAATTACTTCTTCTTGGGAACCTTTGCACCGTACTTGGAACGGCTCTGTGCACGGTTTGCAACACCCTGGGCATCCAGAGTACCGCGGATAATGTGGTAACGTACACCGGGCAGGTCTCTTACTCTACCGCCTCTGATAAGGACAACGGAGTGCTCCTGCAGGTTGTGACCGATACCGGGGATATACACGGTTGCCTCAAGACCGTTGGTAAGTCTTACTCTTGCGATCTTACGCATAGCAGAGTTAGGCTTCTTAGGGCTTGTTGTGGAAACCTTTGTGCAAACACCTCTCTTCTGGGGAGATGCCTGGTCTGTGGGAACGTTGTTCAAAGTGTTGAAGCCCTTCTGCAGCACGGGTGCCTTGGACTTGTACACCTTATCGCTACGGCCCTGTCTGACGAGCTGGTTAAAGGTTGGCATACTTCCTTGTCTTCCTCCTTCTTCTGAAATTTAATGTTTATACAGACGCAGCACGCTGCGAAGCTGTCAATTTCACGAACATACGCTGTGTTTTGGGCGCAATTCACCCATGCGCACATTCAACTTATTATATCACTCCCCTGTTTTTTTGTCAAGATGCAAAAACAGAGTGCTTGATTTTCTACGTTTTGCACAAATATTTTTTCTCATATTTGTGCCGCTTTTTGCGTATTGCATGGGATTTTTCACAAAAAACCATGCTCTTGAACGGAACTTTGGGGAAACACGGCAACTTTGCCGTGTTTCCCCTCGGTTAATCTGTCAAATTGCGACCTCAGATCGCCTGCTCGGCAGCCTCTGCGCTCTCGGGCTCAACGTGCTGCACGTCCACGTTGTGGTAGCAGCGCATACCCGTACCTGCGGGAATCAGCTTACCGATGATGACGTTCTCCTTCAGACCAAGCAGGTGGTCGACCTTGCCGCGGATCGCAGCCTCGGTCAGCACCTTGGTGGTTTCCTGGAAGGATGCAGCGGACAGGAAGGACTCGGTCTGCAGCGACGCCTTGGTGATACCAAGCAGCACGGGAGAGCCCTCAGCCTGCTTGAGCCAGGTCTCGCCTGCATTGATGCGGTCCATAACCTTGTTGTTCTCTTCCTCGAAGGTGTTGCAATCCACCAATGCACCGGTCAGCATCTCGGTATCGCCGTTGTCTTCGACACGGATCTTTCTGGTCATCTGGCGTGCGATGATCTCAATGTGCTTGTCGTTTACGTTACAAGACTGAGAACGGTAAACCTTCTGAACTTCCTTGATGATATATTCGTAAACGGCATCCAGGCCAAGGATTCTCATGATATCCGCGGGAGCCTTGGAGCCCTCGGTCAAAGCCTGACCTCTTTCCACGTGCGCACCGTCGGTAATTGCCAGGCGCATACCGTAAGGAATGGTGTACTTATGGAACTCGTTGGTTTCATCAGCAGTGATCGAAACGTCGTGCATGCCGGGGATCTCGCCGACCTGTACGTGAACCGTACCGGTCTGCTCAGCCATGATGGCTGCCTTCTTGGGCTGACGGGCCTCAAACAGCTCTTCAACTCTGGGAAGACCTTGGGTAATATCGCTACCTGCAACACCGCCCGAGTGGAAGGTTCTCATGGTCAGCTGCGTACCGGGCTCACCGATCGACTGTGCCGCGATGATACCGACTGCCTCACCGATCTGTACAGGCTTACCGGATGCCAGGTCAGCACCGTAGCAGTGTGCGCACACACCGTACTTGGAGTGACACTGAATGACTGTTCTGATATATACCTGATTGATACCTGCAGCCGAGATCGCCTTTGCATGCTCCTCGGTGATCATGGTATCGTCCTCTACGATGACCTCACCGGTCGTGGGATTGACCACGGGGCCGATGGTGTATCTGCCGACGATTCTGTCGGACAGAGGCTCAAGAACGTTCTTATCCTTTTCATCAATGATATCGCTTACCCATGCGCCCTTGGTGGTATCGCACTTGTCCTCGCGAATGATCATTTCCTGAGAAACGTCTACCAGACGGCGCGTCAGGTAACCGGAGTCTGCGGTACGCAGAGCGGTATCCGACAGCGACTTACGGGAGGAACGCGCACCCATGAAGTACTCCATGATGTTCAAGCCTTCACGGAAGTTGGACTTGATAGGCAGCTCCACGGTCTTACCGTTGGTTGCGAAGATCAGAGCACGCATACCTGCCAGGTGACGCATCTGCGTCATAGAACCTCTCGCACCCAAGTCGGCCATGATCTTGATGGGGTTATAGGTGCTGAAGCTGTTCTGCAGCGCCTTGGTAACGTCGTCGGTGGTCTTGTTCCAGATCTTGATAACGCCGTTGTAGCGCTCCTCGTTGGAAAGCTCACCGCGCAGATAGTGCTTGGTCAGAACGTCAACGTCCTTCTGTGCGCTCTCCAGCATTCCCTTCTTCTCCTGCGGAATGGTCATATCGTAAACCGAGATCGAGAAGGAAGCTCTGGTGGAGTACTTATAGCCCATAGCCTTGATGTTATCCAGCATTTCTGCACAGATAGCGGGGGTATGAACACGGATACAGTTGTCAATGATCTGTCCCAGCTGCTTCTTCTTGACGACCTGGTCGATCTCAAGCTTGAACTCGTTGCCGGGAATGCTTCTGTCGATAAAGCCAAGGTCCTGAGGAATGGGCTGGTTGAAGATCAGACGGCCAAGCGTTGCGTCGATGACGGCAGTACGAAGCTCACCGTCGATCTCCTTCTGCACTCTGACCTTGATCTTTGCATGCAGGCCGAGCGCACCGTTGGTGTACGCCATCATGGCCTCGTTGATATCGCGATATACGCTGCCCTCACCGGGTTCGCCGGGCTTTTCCATGGTCAGATAGTAGGAGCCGAGGATCATATCCTGGGTAGGAATGGTCACGGCCTTACCGTCCATGGGCTTGAGCAGGTTGTTTGCGGAAAGCATCAGGAAACGTGCCTCTGCCTGTGCCTCAGCCGACAGCGGAACGTGTACGGGCATCTGGTCACCGTCGAAGTCTGCGTTGAACGCGGTACATACCAGCGGGTGCAGCTTGATGGCTCTGCCCTCAACCAGTACGGGCTCGAACGCCTGAATGGACAGACGGTGCAAGGTCGGCGCACGGTTGAGCAATACGGGATGCTCCTTGATGACGTTTTCGAGTGCGTCCCAGACCTCGGGGAAGATTCTTTCGATCTTCTTCTGAGCATCCTTGACGTTGGTTGCCTTGCCCATCTCGACAAGTCTCTTGACAACGAAGGGCTTGAACAGCTCCAGTGCCATCTCTCTGGGCAGACCGCACTGATAGATCTTCAGGGTAGGTCCTACGACGATAACCGAACGGCCGGAATAGTCAACACGCTTACCCAAGAGGTTCTGACGGAAACGTCCCTGCTTACCGCGCAGCATCTCGGAGAGCGACTTGAGCGCTCTGTTGGAGGGACCGGTAACGGGCTTGCCGCGTCTGCCGTTATCGATCAGCGCGTCAACTGCCTCCTGCAGCATTCTCTTTTCGTTACGGATCACGATCTCGGGGGTACGGATCTCCATGAGCTTCTTCAGACGGTTGTTACGGCTGATGACTCTGCGATAGAGCTCGTTGAGGTCGGAGGAAGCAAATCTGCCGCCGTCCAACTGTACCATCGGTCGGATATCCGGAGGAATGACCGGAACCGCGTCCAGAACCATCCACTCTAACTTATTACCGGATTTGCGGAAAGCCTCCACAACCTCCAGTCTCTTGATAATTCTTGTTTTCTTCTGTCCGGAAGCACTCAGCAGCTCCTGCTTGAGCTGTGCGGAAAGTGCCTCGACGTCAACGCCCTGCAAAAGCTCCTTAACGGCTTCAAGTCGGATCGTA
>JAZUSJ010000001.1:0-1662 GCA_045606685.1 Eubacteriales bacterium | reverse complement strand
CGAGGACGTCGCCCCCTACATTTTTCCTGCCACGGTTTGTGCCTGCCCGGGGCGTCGAGGACGTCGCCCCCTACGTTTTTTCTGCCACGTTTTGTACTTGTATGCACCCCAAACGATGCATCAGCTCCAGCAGCTTTTGCTCCTGAGATAGCGGCAAAGGCAGCTTGCGCAGCTTTCGTAGGAGCAGGGAGATCGCATCGACCAGCACACCGATCGGCCAGATCAAAATGATCATGACAACCTCGAATATCTTATCCAGCACCTTTTGAAGCCTGTTGCGGTCGTCCTCGGGGCCGATATAGCGTATTTTGCCGCGGAATTCAAGTCGTCCGTTCACCTCTTGGAGCGGTGAGACGTACCAGTGTCCGCCCGAATGTCCTGCCCGTTCAATGCCAAAGCGGATCTCATTGTCCGCAATCTCGATCAGGTAATCGCCAAGGTAACGCGTACGGCCGCTGCCCGGACAAAGGCTGTCAAGCTTTTGCAAAAACGCGTCCTTTGTCCCGGGAAAGCGAAAAACGTACTCTTTGGATCTCGCCATAACTGCGTCTTGTGCGTTGCAGGGCGACTTACATACCGCCCAGCAGATACATAATGGTCATGGTGATAGTACCAAGCACCAACAGAACAGCGAGTGCGCCTGCCAGGATTCTGGCAGCAAGTTTGGTTTTGTTGTGATTCATGTTCATGTCCTTTCAGCCGTCATGCGGCGTATCAATCGATTTTTAATTGTTCACCGCTCAACGGAACGCCCGTCGCGGGGATCTTCGTTTTTTTGTAGCCCTTGGAGTCCTCCACGTCTACCTGTACGGCAGTCACGGTATGCCCCTTCTTGAGCGACATCAGCGTCACACCCGAGGAGGTACGGGTGGTCTTTTGCGGGATCAGCGCGGTCTTGATCACGATCGCGCGGTTGTCCGACGAGATCAGCATGATATCACGCGGCTTCTTGTCGGTATCGTCCAGTATGGCAACCACGGGGGAAGCATCCGAGTAGGCACCGGTCAGCTTGCGGCGCGCGGCCTTGGTTTCATATGCCGTAATGGGTACGCGCACGCCCTTGCCGTTCTCAAAGATGAATACCATGTTTGCACCCGCAGGGAAGCCTGTCTGAATGGTGACGTACATGGGCTTCTCGCCCGGATCCATACCCAGCTTTGCGGGGACAAACTCGCCAAGCAGCGAGGCCTTGGTGGTTTCAAAGTCGTCCACCTTGCACTTAAAGACCTTGCATTTGTCGGTAAAGAAGGTCAGCTCGTCTGCGTTGTCCGCGTTGAAGGCAGTCAGAAGGCTGTCGCCGTCCTTGAATTTCTGCTCGTCGTTGCCTTGCAGTGAGCGCATGGTGATCTTTTTGAGGTAGCCCTCCTTGGAAAGCACCAGATAAACAGGATAGGATTCTACCTTGGGTTCTTCAAATACGGGTACGTTGTCCACGTGAATGATCTGCGATTTTCTGGGTTGGCCGTACTTTTTCTTGATATCGTTGAGCTGGTTGGCAATATAGGCCTTGATCTTGAATTCATCACCCAAAAGCTCCTCCAGATGCTCGATCTCCTTTTTGAGATCCTCGATCTCGGAGATCTTGTTTAGAATATACTGTCTGTTGAGGTTACGCAGCTTGATGTTGGCAATGTATTCCGCCAAGTCGGAGGCCAAGCGGTC